>NZ_JBIQHY010000002.1:46560-169821 GCF_044508335.1 Actinomadura sp. | reverse complement strand
TCTTCCTCCAGGGGACTTTCACCCCCAAGCAATCGCCCATGCTGGGCGCACCACACGGAAGGGCCCCGGGATCGCTCCCGGGGCCCTTCCGCTTTCGCTATCGCGTCAGGTCGGCCGACCGTTCAGCCGACCACGACGTCGGCGCCCGGCCCGGTCACCGAGCCGTCCTCGCCGATCTCGATGCCCATCTCGTCGGCGATGCGCATGGCCTCCTCGATGAGGGTCTCCACGATCTGCGACTCGGGGACGGTCTTGATGACCTTCCCCTTGACGAAGATCTGGCCCTTGCCGTTCCCGGACGCCACGCCGAGGTCGGCCTCGCGCGCCTCGCCGGGGCCGTTCACCACGCACCCCATCACGGCGACGCGCAGCGGGACGGGGAAGTCCTTCAGCCCGGCGGTCACCTGCTCGGCCAGCGTGTACACGTCCACCTGCGCGCGCCCGCAGGACGGGCACGACACGATCTCCAGGCCCCGCTTGCGCAGCCCGAGCGACTCCAGGATCGCGATGCCGACCTTGACCTCCTCGACCGGAGGCGCCGACAGCGACACCCGGATCGTGTCGCCGATGCCCTCGGCGAGCAGCGCGCCGAACGCCACCGCCGACTTGATCGTGCCCTGGAACGCGGGGCCGGCCTCGGTCACGCCCAGGTGCAGCGGGTAGTCGCAGGCGGCGGCGAGCCGCCGGTAGGCGTCGATCATCACGACCGGGTCGTTGTGCTTGACCGAGATCTTGATGTCGCGGAAGTCGTGCTCCTCGAACAGCGAGCACTCCCACAGCGCCGACTCGACCAGGGCCTCGGGGGTGGCCTTGCCGTACTTCTCCAGGAGCCGCTTGTCCAGCGACCCGGCGTTCACCCCGATCCGGATCGGCACGCCCGCGTCGCTCGCGGCGCGCGCGATCTCGCCGACCTTGTCGTCGAACTTCTTGATGTTGCCCGGGTTCACCCGGACGGCCGCGCAGCCGGCGTCGATCGCCGCGAACACGTACTTGGGCTGGAAGTGGATGTCGGCGATGACGGGGATCGGCGACTTCTTCGCGATGGCGGGCAGCGCGTCGGCGTCGTCCTGCGACGGCACCGCGACCCGCACGATCTGGCAGCCGGACGCGGTCAGCTCCGCGATCTGCTGGAGCGTGGCGTTCACGTCGGCGGTGAGGGTGGTGGTCATGGACTGCACCGACACCGGCGCGTCGCCCCCGACCGGAACGTTCCCGACCATGATCTGCCGGGACTTGCGGCGGGGCGCGCTCGGACCCTGCGCCCCCTGCCCATCGCCGTCGCCGCGGACATTAGGCATTCCCAGTGAAACGCTCATCCCTCTCCTCATGCTTGCGGCCCCGGTACAAAGCCTAAGCGCCCGGTGCCGCCGACGTGACGGCGCCCGGCATCCAACAGTGTCACCCGCGCGCCACTCTCCGTGAACATCTCGGATCACTTCGGCAACTGCAGCGGGTTGAACAGGTCGGCGAGGATCAGCAGCACCCCGAACCCCACCAGCAGCAGGACGGCCAGATAGGTGAGCGGCAGCAGCCGGGTCATGTCGACCGTGCCCGGATCCGGCCGCCCCCGGATCCGGTTGACGCCCGCGCGCACCCGCTCGTACGCGACGACCGCGAGGTGCCCGCCGTCCAGCGGCAGCAGGGGCAGGACGTTGAGCGCGCCGAGGAAGATGTTCACCGACACGACCAGCGACAGGAACAGCGCGATCTTGTCCCGGGCGGTCTCGTCGGAGGAGAAGATCTGCCCGGACACCTCGGTGGCGCCGACCACGCTGCCGACCTGGCCTCCGGGCGTGCTCTCCCGCTCGGGCGTGAACAGCTTCGGGATCGCGGTGGGCAGGTCCGCCGCGACCTTGCCGATGCCCTCGATCGTCCGGCCGATGCCCCGGGCGGCGAACGCGGCCGCGTCCAGCGGCCCCTCCCGGTCGTACCCGCCGCCGACGACCCTGGCGGACACGCCGACGAAGGGTTCTCCGCCGACGTCCGCGAGCGTGACCGGCACCGTCGCCTCCTGGCCCGTGCCGGCCCGCCGCACCACCACGCCGACCGTCTCCCCGGGCTTCGTCCGGCCGATCGCCTCGGTGAGGTCGTCCCAGTCGGAGACGGGCGCGCCGTCGAAGGCGACGATGCGGTCGCCCGCCTTCAGCCCCGCCCGCTCCGCCGGGGAGGGCGGACGGCCGGCGGCGCAGCCGTCCCGCATGGTGGCGGGCACGCATCTGGAGACCTCGTCGATGGTGCTGGTCACCGAGCCGGGCCGCGGCACGCCGATCGTCATCGCCATCACCGTCAGCAGCACGAACGCGAACACGAAGTTGGCGACGACGCCGGCCCCGATGACGACGGCGCGGCGGCCGGCGGGCTGCCGGTAGAAGGCGCGGGGCCGGTCCGCCTCGTCGATCTCCTCCAGCGGCGTGTAGCCGACGATCTTGACGAAGCCGCCCAGCGGGATCGCCTTCACGCCGTACTCGGTCTCGCCCCGGCGGGTGGACCACAGGGTCGGCCCGAAGCCGACGAAGTACTGCGTGGCCTTCATCCCGAACCGCTTGGCGGTGAGCAGGTGGCCGCCCTCGTGCAGCATCACCGACGCCAGCAGCGCGACGACGAACGCCACCGCGCCGAGGAAGAAGGCCATCCGGGTCCCCTCGGGCTCGTTCCCGGGGGTCCCCGGGTCAGTCGGTTCCGGTCAGTTCCCTGCTCCTGGTCCGCGCCCACTCGTCGGCCGCGAGGACGTCGTCCAGCGTCAGGCCACCGGGCGTGCCCGGACCGTGCTCCTCCACTACCCGCGCGACGGTGTCGACTATCCCGAGGAACGGGAGCCGCCCCGCGCGGAACGCGTCCACACATTCCTCGTTCGCGGCGTTGTAAACGGCGGGTACGGTCCCGCCCAGCTCACCGGCGCGGCGGGCGAGCGCGACGGCGGGGAACGCCTCGTCGTCGAGCGGGAACAGCTCCCACGTGTGGGCCTTCGTCCAGTCGATGCCGGGGGCGGCGTCCGGGACGCGGTCGGGCCAGTCGATGCCGAGCGCGATCGGCAGCCGCATGTCGGGCGGGCTCGCCTGCGCGAGCGTGGCGCCGTCGGTGAACTCGACCATCGAGTGGATCACCGACTGCGGGTGCACCATGACCTCGATCCGGTCCATCGGGAGGTCGAACAGCAGGTGCGCCTCGATGACCTCCAGCCCCTTGTTCACCAGGGTCGCGGAGTTGATGGTGACGACCGGGCCCATGTCCCACGTGGGGTGGTTCAGCGCCTGCTCGGGCGTGACATCGGCCAGCTCGGCGCGGCCGCGGCCGCGGAACGGGCCGCCGCTCGCGGTGAGCACGAGCCGCCGCACCTCCTCGGCTCGCCCGCCGCGCAGGCACTGCGCGAGGGCCGAGTGCTCGGAGTCGACGGGGACGATCTGCCCGGGCCGGGCCCGCTCCTTGACGAGGGGGCCGCCGACGATGAGCGACTCCTTGTTGGCGAGGGCGAGCGTCCGCCCGGCGTCCAGCGCCGCCAGCGTCGAGGCGAGGCCGAGCGCGCCGGTCACCCCGTTCAGCACCGTGTCGCACGGCCAGGCGGCGACCTCGGCGACCGCGTCCGGGCCCGCCACGATCTTCGGGATGGCGAAGTCCCCGGAGGAGTAGCCGCGCCGCTTGGCCTCGGCGTAGAACGCGAGCTGCAGGTCCTGCGCGGCGGACGCGCGGGCGACCGCGACGACCTCGGGCGCGAACTCCAGCGCCTGCGCGGCCAGCAGGTCCACCCGCCCGCCGCCGGCCGCGAGCCCGGTCACCCGGAACCTGCCGGGGTTGCGCCGGATCACGTCCAGCGCCTGGGTGCCGATCGAGCCGGTCGAGCCGAGGACGACCACTTCGCGGGCGGACGCGCCCGGCGTGTCGGTGCTTGAGGGAGACATCACCGCTCCATTCTCGGACATCCGCCCGCCCGGGTCTCCCCCTGCGGCACGGGCGCGGCGCGAGCGCGGTGCTACGGCGGGTCGGGGGCGAGGGGCAGGCGGAGGACGAGGCGGGCGCCGTAGGTGCCGTTGGCGACGTAGAGGGTCCCGCCGTGGGCGATGGCGATCTGCCGCGCCAGCGGGAGGCCGAGGCCGCTGCCGCCCTTGTCCCGGCTGCGCGCCGCGTCGAGCCGGGCGAACCGCTCGAAGACGCGCTCGCGGGCGTCCGGCGGGATGCCCGGGCCGTCGTCGTGCACCTCGACGACGGCCTCCTCCCCCACGGCGCGGGCCTGGATCTCGATGCGCGCGACCGCGTAGCGCTCGGCGTTGGAGAGCAGGTTCATCAGGACGCGGGCCAGCCGCGACCGGTTGCCCATGACCATGATCCCCGACTCCGCCTTGACGGTGACCGGGACGGCCGAGGTCCGCCCGGCGACCTCGGACTCCACCAGCGCCCCGAGGTCGAGGCGCCGCCGCTCCGGCAGGTCCCCGGAGTCGAGGCGGGCGAGGACGAAGAGGTCCTCGACGATCCGGTGCAGGCGCTCGACGTCGTCCAGCGCGTGCTCCAGGTTGTCGGCGAGGTCGCCGTCGTCGGGGTCGTCGAGGGCCAGCTCGATCCGGGTCCGCAGGCCGGCGAGGGGGGTGCGCAGCTCGTGCGAGGCGTCGGCGATGAACGCGCGCCGCTGCGCGGCCGAGATCTCCAGCCGGTCGAGCAGCAGGTTGACCCGGCCGGCCAGCCGCTCCACGTCGTCGCCGGTGGCCGGGACGGCGACGCGGGCGCCCGGCTCGGCGTCGGCCGCGGCGACGAGCTCCGCCCTGAGCCGCTCCACCGGCTGGAGCGCCCGCGCCACGGCGTGCCGGACGAGCCAGCAGCCGACCGCGGCGACGGCGGCGGCGAGCAGGGCCATGACGGTCACGAGCACGCCTGCGGCGGTGCCCGCGAGCAGGTGCAGCACGGCGGCCGCGATGGCCACCGCGGCCACCGTCAGGGAGCCGAGCGCGGTGACCTCGTTCAGCGTCACGCGCTCCCGTACGGAGCGGAGCCTGTGCGGCCGGGCGTGCGGAGGACCGACGTTCCGGGCCGACATGCTTCCTTTCTACGTACAACACCCCCAAAAGGAGGCAAACTACCCAACCGGCGTTCGCATAACCCTGGTTTGCAAACGCCCTGGTAGGAGCGCTGCCGGCGGCCCGGGCGGCGCACCTGGGCCGGCCGGCTCTTGGGCGGCCAACCGACACGAGAGGCTTTGCCGCTCTTTTCACGTTCGGTAACAGTGCCAACACCCCGCCCCGCCTATAAAGGAGTCACGTGTCAAGGCGACTCCCGCAAGGGGGATGGAACATGGGCCGGACAGACGAGCCTACGGTCGACCCGGGCGGGCTGAGCGCAGCTCAGCTCCTCGGCGACGCCTGCGTCGTCTGCCGCAAGAGGTGGCCCCGGCCGCGCGTCCGCGTCGGCCGCCTGCCGGACTCGTCCGGGGTGTTCGCGTGCGACGACTGCGCACCCGCCCCGCCGGCACCCCGCCCGCGGCGGGGCCAACGGGAGTCGCCCACGGATGCCGGACGGCCGGCCGGGGAGCCGGCGCCGGCGAAGGCGGCGGGCCTCGCGTCCGTCGTCGTGGAGGTCTCTCCAGGGAGAAGGGTGACCCGGGCGTTCGGGGGGAAGCCCGGGACCACCCGGCAGGCGCGCCCGGCTGGGGGCGGCCGGGCGCGCCGGAGAGACCTCCCGTAACCCGGGCGGGCGATCCGGCGGGCGATCCGGGCTCGGCGGGACGCTAGGGCTTGGCCTGCGGCTTCGCCGACTGCGGGTGGGTCGCCTCGATCCAGACCCTGGTCCACTCGGCGTAGTCGGTGCAGTCGTTCTTCTTCGACTCGCCGCCGCACGCCTTCGCCGGCGCGTGCGCGAAAATGATCTTGTCGAGGTAGCCGCGGTCGCCGACGTGGTAGGCGGCGCAGAAGCCGGACCGGAGCCGGTCGCCCGAGCACGCCTGCGGGTTCGCGGGCGCCACCCCGGTCCACTCGGCGACCTGCTGCTGGACGTCCGGCGACGCCGCCCACTGCAGCCACTGGTACATGCAGTTCGGGTGCTGGGCGCGGGCGCCGATCATCCACGCGTCCATCCAGCCGGTCACGCCCTCGGCCGGGACGACGGCGCGGACCGGGCGGCCCGCGCGGTTCAGCACGTCCACCTGGTAGGGCCACCCCTGGCCGAGCACGGCCCGCCCGCCGGCGAACGCGCTGATCGCGTCGGCGGGGATCGCCCAGTACTCCCCGACGTGCGGGCGCTGCTTCGCCAGCACGCGCCCGGCGGCGGCGAGCTGCCGGGGCGTCAGCGAATACGGGTCGCGGATCTTGAGCTTGCGCTCCCGCCCCTTGAGGTAGAGCGCCGCCTCGGCGATCGCGAGCGGGCTGTCGCGCATGACGATCCTGCCGGAGTAGCGGCGGGCCTGGCCGGGGTCGAAGATCGCGGACCAGCCCGCCGGCGGCGGGACGGTCCGCGTGTCGTACACGAGCAGGTTGGCGCCCCACACGTACGGGATGCCGTAGTGCTTGCCGTCCCGCTCCAGCAGCTTGCGGAGCTTCGGCTCCAGCTTCTTGTAGCCGTCCACGAGGTCGGTGTTGACCGGGACGACCTGGTTCTCGGCGATGAGCCGGCCGGCGACCTCCGGCGGAGCGGCGACCCCGTCGTAGCGGCGGTCCTCGTCGCGCATGAGGTCGGCGAGCTCCTCGGGCGTCTTGGCGACCTTCAGGCCGACCTTGCAGCCGGTGCGCTCCTGGAAGGGGGTCACCCAGTCGACGCGCGGGTCGGTGCCGCCGCTCTCGATCGCGCCCGGCAGCGCGACGAGGTTGAGCGTGCCCTCGCCGGGGCCCAGGGTGGTCGCCGCCTTGGCGGCGGCGACCGGCTCGGCGCCGCCGTCCCCGCTGCAGCCGGCGAGGCCCGCCGCGATGAGCGCCGCGGCCGCGGCCAGGGCCCCGGCCGACTTGACGCGCGCCGCCCCGCCGCGCGGCCCGCGGAGAAGTGTGGCCGTCCGCCGCATGTCGCTCCCGATCCGTGCCCAGGGCCCTCCCCCTCGTGAACGGGCCCATCGGCGCAGCGTAGCGCGTCCGGCGCGGCGGGACGGCGCGCACCCGCCGGGAACGGGCGCCGCGGGCGGGCCCGCGCGGCCATTCCGGTCGCACCCGGGGGGCGGCGCGATTGGATCGCCGGTGTTTCGCGATTTCGCCTCCGCCGCGCGGCGGCCCGGCGGGCAATTACCGAAGATCGCGACTCGGACAAGTACCGGCACTGTTTCCGGAAGGTAAGAACTACCTGACCATTACCGCACCATTATGTGCGGTTTTTCGGACGGCTCCTTAACGGATAAACCGCCGGGGCCCCGGGGGACGGCGGGTGCTGGCGTCCGCGCCATACACGGAGGTTGCCGGAGAGGGATATGGCGCGGGCTGCCGTCGTTCCCGGGGCCGCGGCGGCACCGGCGGGCGTGGCGAGGGGTGGGGAACAGCGGATCACCGTGCGGTGCTGCCCGGCCACGCGATCGCCGGTGCCCGGCCGAACGGCGACGGTGTGACGCCCTCGATACGACGGAGGTTCGAGGGACGCCGCACGTCCGGCCGGGTGTCGCGGGACGGCCGTCGGCCGTCGGCCCGAGGTGCCGGCTGCTGCGCCGGCGGCCGCCTCGGTGCGGCGTGCTTGACCACCTCGATCCGTGCGATGAGCCGCTGCGGGGTGTCGGCCTCCAGGAAATCGCCGACGTCGCGGTCCTTGGGCGGCAGCGCCCACCAGTGGCCGGTGCACAGGCCGAACCAAATGGTCCAGCCCGGAAATCGCCTTCCCAGCGCGTCCACCTCTGCTGCGTGGTCGCCAGCGGTCATAGCGCGGCACCCCTTGACTGCCGACCCTGACTTTTCAATTTCGCCTCAATTAATTGAGACAGTCAGATTGTGTCGCCGGACACAGAGCCCGTCAATGGATGTTGGCATTATTCGTCGCGCGGGGGCGGACAAAAATCAACGACGAAATGTCGGGTTCGTGGGAAATTCCCAAACCGGCCCGACCTGCGCGTGCGCACGGCCGGTGCCCGCGGGGGTCACCGGCCGTGCGCGCCGCTCCGGCGGGTCAGCCGCCGTTCGGGAAGCCGAGGTTCACGCCGCCGCCACCGGCGGGCCGCGGAGTGTGCCCGCGGGGCCGGGACGCGGTGGGCCAGCGTGCGGTGACGGCCTTGGTCCGGGTGTAGAAGTGGACGCCCTCCATGCCGTGGGCGTGGCTGTCGCCGAACAGCGAGTCCTTCCACCCGCCGAAGGAGTAGTAGGCCATCGGCACCGGGATCGGCACGTTCACGCCGACCATGCCGACCTCCACCTCGTTCTGGAAGCGGCGCGCGGCCCCTCCGTCGCCGGTGAAGATCGCGGTGCCGTTGCCGTACGGGTTGGCGGCGATCAGCTCCATGGCGGCGTCGAACGAGGCGGACCGCACGACCGACAGCACCGGGCCGAAGATCTCGTCCTTGTAGGCGTCCATCTCCGGGGTGACGTGGTCGAGGACGGACGGGCCGAGCCAGAACCCGTCGCCGGCGCCGCCGAGGACGTCCGGGTCGCGCCCGTCGATCGCGAGGGTGGCGCCCTGGGCGACGCCGGAATCGAGGTAGGACGCGACCTTGTCGCGGTGCTCCCGGGTGACGAGCGGGCCCATCTCCGACTCGGGGTGGTCGCCGGGGCCGACCTGCAGCCCGGCGACGCGCTCGCGGATCTTCGCCATCAGCTCGTCCCCGACCGGGTCCACGGCGACCACGACGGAGATCGCCATGCACCGCTCCCCCGCCGAGCCGAACCCGGCCGACACCGCCGCGTCGGCGGCGGCGTCGAGGTCGGCGTCCGGCAGCACCAGCATGTGGTTCTTGGCGCCGCCGAGCGCCTGCACCCGCTTGCCGTTCGCCGCCGCCGTCGCGTAGATGTACCGGGCGATCGGGGTGGAGCCGACGAAGCTGACGGCCTTCACGTCGGGGTGGTGCAGCAGCCCGTCCACCGCGGCCTTGTCGCCCTGGACGACGTTGAACACCCCGTCCGGCAGGCCGGCCTCGGCCCACAGCTCGGCCAGCCTGACCGAGGCCGAGGGGTCCTTCTCCGACGGCTTCAGGACGAAGGTGTTCCCGCACGCGATCGCGACCGGGAACATCCACATCGGCACCATCGCCGGGAAGTTGAACGGGGTGATGCCCGCGGTCACGCCGAGCGGCTGCAGGATCGAGTAGGCGTCCACCCGGGTGGACACGTTCTCGGAGAACCCGCCCTTGAGCAGGTGCGGGATCCCGCAGGCGAACTCGACGACCTCCAGGCCGCGCGCGACCTCGCCGGCCGCGTCCGAGACCACCTTGCCGTGCTCGGCGGAGATGAGCCGGGCGATCTCGTCGCGGTGCGCGCTGACCAGCTCGCGGAACCTGAACAGGACCTTGGTGCGCTGGGAGAGCGAGGCGTCGCGCCAGGCGGGGAACGCGGCCTTGGCGGCGGCCACCGCCGCGCCGACCTCGTCCCGCCCGGCGAAGTCGACGGTGCCGGCGACCCGGCCGGACGCCGGCTCGTAGATGTCGCCCCGCCGTGCGGACCGCCCGTCGAACGGCTTGCCGCCGATCCAGTGGGTGACGTGCTTGGTCATGCGGCTTCCTCGTTGACGGTCTCGAGAGACGAGATCAGGATGCCGAGGCCCTCGGCGGCCTCGGCGTCGGTCAGGTTCATCGGCGGCGCCATGCGCACCGCGTTGCCGTACAGGCCGCCCTTGCCGATGAGCAGCCCCCGCTCCCGGGCGGCCTCCATCAGCGCGGAGGCGAGCGGTGGGCTCGGCTCGCCGGTGCGCGGGTCGACCAGCTCGACCGCGAACATCAGGCCCTTGCCGCGCACGTCCCCGGCGACCGGCAGCCGCTCGGCGGCCCGGCGCAGCCCGCCGATGATCGTCGCGCCCTGTTTCGCCGCGTTGGCCTGCAGGTCGTGGTCGAGGAGGTAGTCGAGCGTCGCGTTCGCGGCGGCCATCGAGACCGGGTTGCCGCCGAACGTGGAGATGCCGAGCGCGGGGAGGGCGTCCATGAGGTCGCCGCGCGCGACGACGCCGCCGACCGCGAAGCCGTTCCCGAGGCCCTTGGCGAACGTCATCATGTCCGGGGTGACGCCGTGGGCGCCGATGCCCCAGAAGCTCTGGCCCGTCCGCCCCCAGCCCGTCTGGACCTCGTCGGAGATGAACAGGATGCCGGACTCGTCCAGGACGCTCTTGTAGGCGGCGAACAGGCCGTCCGGCGGCATCGTGAAGCCGCCGACGCCCTGGATCGGCTCGGCGATGAGCGCGGCGACGTCCGGGCCGGTCGCGGTGGCGAGCACGTGCCGCAGGTCCTGCGTGCACGCGTCGATGTACTGCTCGTCGGACATGCCGGCGAACTGCGGGAGGTGCCGGTCGGCGCCGTGCAGGAAGTGGACGTCCAGCGGCGAGAACGACAGGTTCGTCCAGGCGCGGTTGCCGGTGACGCCCGCCGCCGCGAACGACCGGCCGTGGTAGCTCTGCCGCATCGCGAGGACCTGGTCGCTGCGCCGCGCGTACGCGGCGAGCAGCAGCGCGGTCTCGTTGGCCTCCGTGCCGGAGTTGGCGAAGAACACCTTCGCGTCCGGGATGCCGGACAGCCGGGCGATCTTCTCGGCCAGCTCGACCTGGCCGCGCAGCAGGTAGGCGGTGGAGGTGTGCACGACGCCGGTCGCGAGCTGCCGCTCCACCGCGTCCCGCACCTCGGGGACGTCGTAGCCCAGCATGTTCGTGAGGATGCCGGTGAAGAAGTCGAGGTAGCCGTTCCCCTCGGCGTCGGTCACGCGGGCGCCCTTGCCGCCGACGATCTCGATGGGGTCCGAGTAGTTGAGCGCCATCCACGACGGCATGACCGCCCTGTGGCGCCGGAGCAGGTTCGCGTGTTCCGACATGACACAAGTGTCGGCCGCGGGGAACGCGCAGGCCACCCGCAGAGTGTCAGGACCGGGCGCCTCCCGTTGACGGTCTGCTCGCGCCGGGTGCCGCGCGCGTATCATCGCGAGCGATGCTGCCCACTGTCGACGACGTCCTCCAGCTCGACGCGGTGCGCCGCGGCCAGCCGCACGTCGTCGCGGGCGCGGACCGCACGGGCAACCGCGTCCGGTGGGTGCACGTCGCCGAGGTCACCGACATCGCGCACCTGCTGCACGGCGGCGAGCTGGTGCTGACGACCGGGATCGCGCTGCCGGACGACCCGGCGCGGCTGCGCGCCTACATCGCCGACCTCGCCGAGGTCGGGGTCAGCGGGCTGATGATCGAGCTGGGCCGGCGCTACGCCAGCGTGCTGCCGCCCGCGCTGACCGCCGCCGCCGAGGAGCACGGCCTGCCGGTGATCGTCCTCGCGCACGAGCCCGCGTTCGTCGACATCACCGAGGCGGTGCACGCCCGGATCGTCCGGGAGCAGTTCGCCGAGCTGCGCGCCTCCGAGCGGCTGCACGAGATCTTCACCCAGCTGTCGGTCGAGGGCGCCTCCACCGACGAGGTCGTCCGGCAGGTCGCCGCGCTCGGCGGGCACCCGGTCGTGCTGGAGAACCTCGCCCACCAGGTCCTCGCCGCCGACGCGGGCGGCGCCGACCCGGCCGAGCTGCTGTCGGCGTGGGAGACCCGCTCGCGCGCCGTCCGGCCCGGCCGCCGCACCGGCTACGACCCGGTGTCCGGGTGGCTGGTGACCATGGTCGGCGCGCGCGGCGAGGACTGGGGCCGGCTGATCATCGACCTCGGCGCGCCGCCGTCGCCCCGCGACACCGTGCTGATCGAGCGGGCCGCGACCACCCTCGCCCTCGGCCGGCTGCTCGACCGGCACGCGGAGAGCGTCGAGCGGCAGGCGCACGGGACGATCATCGCCCGCATCCTCGCGCACGCCTACTCCGACCCGCAGGAGGCCGCGGCCCGCGCCCGCGCGCTCGGCGTGCCGCTGTCCGGCCGCCGGCTGCTCGGCGTGGTGCTGCGGCACCGCGGCCCCGGCACGCCCGCGCCGCAGGTCGGGGAGCTGTCCGCGCTCGCCGAGACGGCCGCCGCCGCCTGCAAGGACGCCCGCCTGGCCGCGCTCGTCGCCGTCCTGGACGAGGGCGGCCCGCACGCCCGCGTCGGCGTGCTCGCCTCCCTGCCCGCCCGCGCGGACGTGGAGACGGCGCTCACCGAGGTCGCCACCCGCATCCGCAAGCAGTCGGGCGGCACGGTGATGGCGGCCGGGTCGGTGGTGGAGTCGATCCAGGACGTGCGCCGCTCGTTCCTGGAGGCCGAGCAGGTCGCCGACGTCGCGGCCCGCGGCTCCGGCGCCCGCCTGTTCTACCGCCTCCCCGACCTGCGCCTCCGCGGCCTCCTGCACCTGCTCCGCGACGACGCCCGCGTCCAGACGTTCGTGGAACGCGAGCTCGGGCCGCTGCTGGAGTACGACGCGCAGCGCGGCAGCGACCTCACCCGCATCCTGGAGATCTACCTCGAGTCGGGGCGGAACAAGGCCGTCGCCGCGCAGCAGGCCCACCTCTCCCGGCCCGCGTTCTACGAGCGGCTGCGCCGCATCGAGCGCGTCCTCGACGCCGATCTCGACGACGTGGAGTCGTGCGTGTCGTTCCACGTCGCCCTGCTCGCGCTCAGCTCCGTCCGGTGGGAACGTTCCTGACCGGTGGCCGGTGAAGGACGTCCGCGACCGGCCCGCCGCGCATACGCTTCACTCCATGACGGACGCGGCGTTGCATGTTCATCGATATGGAGACCCGGCGGGGGCGCCCCTCGTCCTGCTGCACGGGGTCACCGGTCATGGGGCGCGGTGGCGGCGGACGGCGGAGTCGTACCTGGCGGACCGATCCGTCCTGGCGCCCGACCTGCGCGGCCACGGGCGGTCGCCGCACGAGCCGCCGTGGACGGTCGAACGGCACGTCGCGGACGTCCTGGCCCTGCTCGACGCGGAGGGCGTCGAGCGGGCCGACCTGGTCGGGCACTCCTACGGCGGGATGATCGCGGTGCATCTGGCGCGGACGGCGCCGCGGCGGGTGCGGCGGCTCCTCCTGCTCGACCCGGCGATCGGGCTCGACCCGGAGGAGGCGCTGAGGCAGGCCCGCGGATATCTGTCCCCCGTGTCGTTCGCCGACGTCGCGGAGGCACGCGCCTACCGGGCGGCACGCTGGACCGAGGCGCCGGACGACGCCGTTGACGAGGAGGTCGCCGAGCACCTCGAACCCACTCCGGACGGGCGGCTGCGGTGGCGCTTCGAGCCGGCGGCGGTGGTGACCGCCTACTCGGAGATGGCCCGCCCCCACCTGACGCCGCCCGCGGACCTGCCCACCCACCTGGTCATCGCGACGCGCGCCGACCTCGTCCGGCCGGAGTTCGTCGTGGACTGCCGCGCCGCGCTCGGCCCCCGCCTCGCCATCAGCGAGATCGAGGCCGGGCACATGCTCTACGTCGACCGCCTGGAGGAGACCGGGACGCTGATCGCCGGCTGGGTCAGCGAAGCAGGCGGCGCCCGCTGAACACGGGCAGGTCCAGCGGGGTGTGCAGCCCGGGCGGCGCCTCGGCGACCGCCCGGACGGCGTTGACCATGCGCAGCGCCGCGGCGTGGGAGCCGCCGGGCGCGGCGAGGTCCATCCGCACGGGCGGCTCGCCGGCGATCTCGACGCGGTGGCCCGGCCCGCCGAGCGGCGGCGCCGGCCAGTGCGGGGCGAGGTCGCCGCGGGCCCGCACCACCCGCTCCACGGTGATCACGGGACGGCGGCGCAGCATGCCCGACACGCGGTAGCGCAGCCCCGCGAGGGTCCCCTTCCCGATCGGCCCGCACGGCCCGTCGATCTCCTCCGGCGCCGCGCACACCTCGTGCGCTTCGGCGATGCCGTCCAGGGGAACGGCCAGGTGCCGGGCGAGGAGCCGGACGACCGGCCCCCACTTCCGCCCCGGCGCGCCCGCCCGGACGACCGGCGGCCTCCGCCCGATTGGCCCGCCGAACCCGCCGTCCGGCGAAGTACGGAACTCGGTGACAGTGATGCCGTCGACGCTCCGGCAGACACCGCTGAGCAGCACCGGAAGCACGTCGCCGACCATGCCGGGCCCGATGGTGAGGCACGCGGACCCGCCCGTCGCGCAGGCCGATCGCAGCCGCCGGACCAGCACCGGATCGGCCGACGCCGGGTCCACCAGCTCGGGCACGGCGTTCGAGACCACGCTCGCGCCCGCCTGGAGCATGAGGCGCAGATCGTCGGCCGAACCGCCGGTGTAGCAGATGACGTGGGGCCGCCTGGCCAGCAGCCCCGCCGGGTCCTCGGTGGCGGCCAGGCCCGCCCGCCGGGGATCGGCGGTCACCACGCCGGCGAGTTCCAGCTCGGGGTGCTCGGTGATGGCCCGGAGCATCAGCCCGCCGGCGGCTCCACTGGCCCATAGGCCGACGAGATACGACATACCACCACCTTTCAACCAAGCGCTCGGTCACGTTCACCCTAGGCACGCCCCTGTGACCAGGACGATCCCTTCCCGCGATGTACATCGGTGCACTCCCGGGAAGTAGACACTGGTGACTGTGCACACGGGCCGCACGTTCGGGGTGGAGGAGGAGCTGCTCCTCGTCGACCCGGTGAGCGGTGCGCCGCAGGCGGTCTCCGGTTCCGTCATCGGCTACTCGCGGCGCCACGACGAGCTGTTCCTGACGGGCGGCCGGCGGTCGACCCCCCTGAACACCGAGCTGCAGCGCGAGCAGCTCGAGACGGCGACACCGGTGTGCACGTCGCTCGGCGAGCTGTCGGACCACGTCCGGTCGGCGCGGCTGGCGGCGGCCAAGTCGGCGGCCGGGGTGGGCGCCGCCGTGGCGGCCCTGGCGACGTCCCCGGTCAGCGTCCGCCCGTCGCTCACCCCGTCGCACCGCTACCTGCGGATGGCGGACGCCTACGGGCGCACCGCCGACGAGCAGCTCACCTGCGGCTGCCACGTGCACGTCGGCATCGGCTCCCCCGACGAGGGCGTCGCCGTCCTGGACCGCATCCGCCCGTGGCTGCCGCCGCTGCTGGCGCTCAGCGCGAACTCGCCGTTCTGGCAGGGCGCCGACACCGGTTACGACAGCTGGCGGCACCAGGTGTGGAGCCGCTGGCCGTCCAGCGGCCCGACGGAGCTGTTCGGCGACGCCGCGGGCTACCGGGCGACGGTGGACGCGCTGCTCGCGACCGGCGCGCTCGTCGACGAGGGCATGATCTACTTCGACGCCCGGCTGTCCCGCCACTACCCGACCGTCGAGATCCGCGTGGCGGACGTGTGCCTGCACGCCGACGACGCAGTGCTGATGGCCGCGCTCGTCCGGGCACTGGTCGACACGGCCGCAGCGGCCTGGCACGCCGGCGAGCCGCCCGACCCGGTGCGCGCGGACCTGATGCGCCTGGCCATGTGGCGCGCCGGCCGCTCGGGCCTGCGCAACGACCTGGTCCACCCCCGCACCCGCCGAGCCGCCCCCGCCACCACGGTCGTAGCCGCCCTCCTGGACCACCTGACCCCGGCCCTGGACGACGCGGGCGACCTGGAAACCGCCGAGACCCTCCTCCACAACCTCCTGGACCGAGGCAACGGCGCCCACCACCAACGCACCGCCCACACCCGAACCCACGACATAAAAGCCGTAGTAGCCGACGCAATAACGAAAACCATGACGCTCTAACAACACCGCGCTCACCCCACCCCCCGCGAGAGAGCGGCCTCCGTCGCCAACAGGAGTTCACCCCCAGCATGTGCCTAAAAAGCGACCGCCACTTGGACGAGCACGATTCACACCCTCTTGGGCCAGACCCGCGCCGTGACCACCGACCGAAGCGGCGGTCACGGGCATGCCCGGCGACGCAGGCGACCGCAGCGACGCCACACACGCCCGCACAGGCACGACAGACCGCAACGGCGGCGCGAGGATCGCCTGCGTCGCTAACGGGGGTCCCAGGGGGTCGCCCCCCTGGAAGTCACTGCCAGGGCAGGTAGCGGTCTGCGCGGCGGGGGCGGGCGCGGAGGCCGGTGGATTCGACGGCGAGGATGCGGTCGAAGCGGAAGGCGCGGACGCCGCGGCGCATGCGGCACCAGCCGACGAGGTACCAGTGGTCGCGGTGGACGAGGCAGGTGACGGGTTCGACTTCGCGGATCGTGACGTTGGCTCCGGCGTCGCCGTAGCAGAGCCGGACGACGCGGTGGTCGGTGATGGCGGCGGCGATCACGCGGGCGCGGTCGGAGGTGGAGGCGTCGAGGGGCGTGGTGAGGGTGGCGAGGGTGGTGGTGACGACGTCGTCGTGGGGGGCGGTGTCGAGGAGGGTGTGGAGGGCGCGGCGCGCGGTCGTGGCCTGCGGGCCGGTGCCGAGGTGCGCGAGGGACAGCGCGAGGGCGGCGATCTCGGCGGCGGTGAGGGGGGCCGGCGCGGTCTGGGGGTGCGTCGCAACGTTCGCCATGGTTCGATCATACGTTCGAACACTGACATTTTGCAGGGTCGGGGGACGGCCGGATCGCGTCGTGTGACGCAGGGCGGGACGGAGATCGCCGCGCGGTTGAGAAGGCGGCCTCGCATGGGGAAAACTGAGGCTCCAAAAGTGCTCTATTCGGGGGAATCGGGGGCGAACATGGGTCGACCGCGGACCGGCGTTGAGTGACGC
This sequence comes from Actinomadura sp., assembly GCF_044508335.1. Taxonomy (NCBI): domain Bacteria; kingdom Bacillati; phylum Actinomycetota; class Actinomycetes; order Streptosporangiales; family Thermomonosporaceae; genus Actinomadura; species Actinomadura sp. The sequence goes on along the minus strand of NZ_JBIQHY010000002.1, from coordinate 153,226 downwards.
GCGCGTGACCGGCCCCCCGATGAGCCGCGAGGAGGTCGACCGGACGCTGGCACGGCTCCGGGACGAGAAGGAGCGCATCGCCGCCGCGCTGCTCGAACTGGAGTCCCACCAGGGGTACCAGCTGCTGGAGGGGGCGACGTTGACCGGCGAGACTCGGCGCGTGCAGTCCGGCGTGCGGTCCCGCATGGCGTCGCTGTGGACGCTGTTCGACCTGTACGGGCGCGTGGTCGACGCCGCCGGGGAGCTGCGGGCCCGGCATCCGAGGCCGGGGCAGGCGCAGCTCGCGGAGCTGAGCCGGCTGCTGGCCGGGCCGTCGGTGGAGCTGCCGGTCCGGGAGGTGCCGCTGGAGCGGCGGACGCTGCTGGCCGTCCCGTCCGGGGAGCGGCTGACGCTGCGGGCGGCGGTCGACCGGATGACGCCGCTGTACGAGGAGGTCGCCCGGTCGGTCGCGGCGCTCGACGCGGTCTGGTCGACGCTGCTGTCCCGGCTCGCGGAGGTCGAGGCGGAGCGGCGGACGGCCGCCGGGCTGCTCGAATCCCTGGGCGGGGCCGACCCCGAGTTCGACCGGCTGTGCGAGGAGCTGGAGTCGGTCGCGGCCGTCGTGCGCGCCGACCCGCTGGCGCTGGCCCGGGACGGCCGGGCCGACACCGCGCGGCTCGACGCGGTCCTGACCGGCCTGGCGGGGGTGCGCCGCCGGCTGGAGGAGGCGGAGCGGCTGCGCGACGGGTTCGCCGACCGGATCCGCGGGATCTCCGCCGTCCTGGAGTCGCTGCGCGAGGCGGAGGCCGAGGCGCGCGCGGTCCGCGACGAGGTGCTCGCCAAGATCGCCTCCCCGGTGCTGCCCGACCTGCCCGACATGGCGGCGGGCCTCGCCGACCGGCTGGCCGCGGTGGCCGCGCCCGGGCGCGGCGGCTGGCACGACCTGGCCGAGCGGGTCGCGGGCCTGGAGCGGGCGGCGGCCGCGGCGCTGGAGCGGGCCCGCGAGGCCGCGGGGGTGATCCGCGGGCTGCTGGACCGCCGCGAGGAGCTGCGCGGCCGGCTGGAGGCCTACCGGGTGAAGGCCGCGCGGCTCGGCCACGCCGAGGACGCCGAACTGGCCCGGATCTACGAGCAGGCCCGCGAGCTGCTGTGGACCTCGCCGTGCGACCTGCGGAGCGCGACCGTGTCGCTGTCCGGATACCAGCGGGCCATCATGGCGCGGGCGAAGGGAGCGCAACGATGAGCCAGTGCACCGAGCCCGGCTGCGGCGGAACCGTCGACGGCGGCTACTGCGTCCTATGCGGCGTGGCGGCCTCCTCCGGAACCCCGGCTCCGTCCGCGGCGGCCGGGTGCGCGCGGCCCGGCTGCGGCGGGACGATCTCGGACGGCTACTGCGACGTCTGCGGCAGCCCGCCGGAGAGCGCCGCGCCCGCCGTGCCCGCGCCGCGCCCGCCCGCCGAGCGGCCCGCCGACGCGTGCGGGCAGGCCGGCTGCACCGGGACGGTCATGGACGGCTACTGCGATGTGTGCGGCTCGCCGCCCGCGCGGACGTCCCGCGTCCCGACCGCGAGCACCCGCACCGGCAGCACCCGCACCGGCAGCACCCGCACCGGGTCGTCGCGCTCGTCCGGCCGCCGCGGGATGCTCGGCGCGGGGCTGGTCGAGGTGCCGCGCGTCCCGTACCGGGACCCGTCGAGCGCGGTGATGAGCGACCCGCAGGTCGCGGAGAACAAGCGGTACTGCAGCAGCTGCGGCGAGCCCGTCGGCCGGGGCCGCGGCGACCGGCCCGGCCGGACGGAGGGCTTCTGCCCGAAGTGCGGCACCCGGTTCTCCTTCACCCCGAAGCTCGGCCCCGGCGACCTGGTCGGCGGGCAGTACGACGTGCTCGGCTGCCTCGCGCACGGCGGGCTCGGCTGGATCTACCTCGCCAAGGACCGCAACGTCAGCGACCGCTGGGTGGTGCTGAAGGGCCTGCTGGACAGCGGCGACGCCGACGCGATGGCCGCGGCGGCCGCCGAGCGCGCCTACCTCGCCGAGGTGGAGCACCCCAACATCGTCAAGATCTACAACTTCGTCCAGCACGGCGGCGACGGCTACATCGTGATGGAGTACGTCGGCGGCGAGTCGGTCAAGGACATCCTGCTGCGCCAGCCGCAGCCGCCCGGCGAGAAGCACCTGCCGCTCGCGCAGGCGATCGCGTACGGGCTGGAGTCGCTGCGGGCGTTCGAGTACCTGCACGCGCAGGGCCTGGTCTACTGCGACTTCAAGCCGGACAACGTGATCCAGTCCGAGGAGCAGCTGCGGCTGATCGACCTCGGCGGCGTCCGGCGGCTGGACGACCCGGACGGCGCCGTCTGGGGCACGGTCGGCTACCAGGCGCCCGAGATCGCCGACGACGGGCCGTCGGTCTCCTCCGACCTGTACACGGTCGGCCGCACGCTGGCCGTGCTGAGCTTCCCGTTCCGCGGCTACACCCGCCGGTACGCCCACTCGCTGCCGCCGCGCGAGGACGTCCCGGTGTTCCAGCGGTTCGAGTCGTTCCACCGGTTCCTGCTGCGCGCGACGCACCCCGAGCCGGACGAGCGGTTCCAGGACGCGGCGGAGATGGCGGAGCAGCTCACCGGCGTGCTCCGGGAGGTCCTCGCCGCCGAGGACGGCGCCCCGCGGCCCGCCCCGTCCGGGCTGTTCGGGCCGGAGCGGTTCACCGCCCGGATGGCGGGCGGGGACGCGGAGGAGCCGGCGCTGCCGCCCGTCCCGCCGGACGCGGCCGCGGCCGCGCTGCCGGTTCCGCTGGTGGACGGGACCGACCCCGCCGCCGCGTTCGTGTCCGGGCTGTCCGCGCTGGAGCCCGCGCAGGTCGCGGAGGCGGCGGCGAACGCGCCGGCGCGCACCCCCGAGGTCCGGCTGGCGCTCGCCCGCGTGAAGATCGAGCTGGGCGCGGTGGACGAGGCCGGCGCGCTGCTCGCCGAGCTGGCCGCCGAGCGGCCCGGCGACTGGCGGGTCGACTGGTACCGCGCGGCGGGGCTGCTCGCGCGCGGCCGGATCACCGAGGCGGAGCCGCTGTTCGACCGGCTGTACGGGCTGCTGCCCGGCGAGGCGGCGCCGAAGCTGGCCCTCGCGTGCTGCAGGGAGCGGACCGCTCCGGGCGACGCGGCCCGCCTGTACGAGACCGTGTGGCGCACCGATCAGAGCTACCTGACCGCGGCGTTCGGCCTGGCCCGGGTGCGCCTCGCGGCGGGCGACCGCGCCGCCGCGGTGGCCGCGCTCGACTCGGTGCCGAGGATCTCCATCCGGTACGTGCCCGCGCAGGTCGCGGCGGTGGCGACGGCGGTGCGCGGGCGGCCGCCCGCGGAGCTGTCGGCGGCCGAGCTGGTCGCCGCCGGGGACCGGCTCGCCGCGCTGGACCTGGACGCCGAGCGCCGCGACCGGCTCGCCGCCGAGGTGCTGGAGGCCGCGCTCGGCCGGCTGCTCGCCGGGGGCGGCTCGGCGGGCCGCCCGGCGGGCGGGTCGCTGCTCGGCGCCCCGTTCACCGAGACCGCGCTGCGCCGCCTGCTGGAGGCGACGTACCGGGAGCTCGCGCGCCGCACCCACGACCGGGACGAGTGCCGCCGGCTCGTCGACTCCGCCAACGCCGTACGCCCGAGGACGCTGCTGTGACCGATGACCAGACCGGAGCCGGGCCCGCCGCGGCCGGCCGCGCTCCCGCCGCTCCCGCCGGCTCCGCCTCCGCCGACCACGCCAAGGCGGCGGAGCTGTCGTGCCCCGAGTGCGGCGAGATCGTCTACGCGGAAGAGCTCTTCTGCGAGAAGTGCGGGCACCGGCTCGGCGAGGCCCCCGCCGCGCAGCCCCCGCCGGGCGGGACGGCGGCGCAGGAGCCGTCCGCCGCGCGGCCGTGCGCCGGCTGCGGCGGGACGGCGGTCGACGCCGACGGCTACTGCGAGCACTGCGGGCTGCGCCAGCCCGCGGAGCACGACCACGTCGAGCTCGCGCTGCCGGCGCCCGGCGACGGCGGCGGTCCGGCGCCGGCGGCCGGCGCCAGCGACCGCGGCCGCCGCTACAGCCGCAACGAGGACGCGCTCGCCCTCGCCGCGCACGCCGCCGGGGTCGCGGCCGTCGTGTCCGACGGCGTCGGGTCGTCGCAGCGGCCCGAGGACGCCTCCCGCACGGCCGCCGACACCGGCGCCGCCGAGCTGGTGGCGCGGCTGGACGCCGGCGACGACCCCGAGGACGCCACCCGGCAGGCGGCGCTGCGCGCGGCGGAGGCCGTCGCCGCGCTGGCCACCTCCCCGGCGGACGCGCCGTCCTGCACGTACGTGTCGGCGGTGACCCGCGGCGCGACCGTCACCGTCGGCTGGGTCGGCGACAGCCGCGCCTACTGGCTGTCCGCCGGCGGCGCCGCGGAGCCCGCCGCGGACGGCGACCCCGGCGGGACGGCCCTGGACGCCGCCGAGGTCAGCACCGGCGACATGGCCGAGCTGGGCCCGTCCCGCCGGCTCACCGAGGACGACTCGTGGGCGGCGTTCATGGTCGCCGAGGGCTCGCTGAGCGAGGCGGAGGCGGAGGCGCACCCGAACGCGCACGTCATCACCGCGTGGCTGGGCGTGGACGCCGGTGAGGTGCGCCCGCACGTCGCGACGTTCCGCCCGGCCGGCCCCGGCACCCTCCTGGTCTGCAGCGACGGCCTGTGGAACTACTTCCCCGCGGCGGGCGACCTGGCCGCGCTGCTGGGCGGGCCCGGCGGCGCGGACGGCGCGCCCGACCCGGCGGCCGACCCGCTCGGCGCGGCGCGGACGCTCGTCGGGCACGCCCTCGACGCCGGCGGCCGCGACAACATCACCGTCGCCGTGATCCCGCTCCCCTCCCCCGCCTCCCACCGCCACGCCGAGAGCCGCGAGACCCCGCAGAGCACGGAGCCCCGATGAGCGAGCCGCAGTTCAGCATCAAGATCGACCAGAACCGGTACCTGCCCGAGGGCGGCCGCGAGGTGCACGCCATCGTGTCCGTCGAGGCGTCCGCCGCGGACGGGCCGCCCGCCGCCTCAGCGGCGAGGGCGTCGGAGGTCGTCATCATCGACACCTCGGGCTCGATGTCCTACCCGGAGACCAAGCTGCGCGCGGCGGTCGCGGCGGCGCAGGTCGCGGTGGACACGCTGCGCGACGGCGTGGAGTTCGCGGTCGTCTCCGGCTCCAACACCGCCTCGATGATCTTCCCGCGGCATCCGGGGCTGGTCCCGGCGACGCCGGAGACCCGCGCGGAGGCCAAGCTCGCGCTGAGCCGGCTGACGGCGTCCGGCGGCACCGCGATCGGGTCGTGGCTGCGGCTGGCGGGCCGGTTGTTCGACACGGTGCAGGGCGGGATCCGGCACGCGATCCTGCTGACCGACGGCAAGAACCAGCATGAGACGCCGGAGGAGCTGGACGCCGCGCTGGCGGCCTGCGGCGGCCGGTTCGTGTGCGACTGCCGCGGCGTCGGCACCGACTGGGAGGTCGCCGAGCTGCGCAAGGTCGCGTCCGCGCTGCTCGGCGGCGTCGACATCGTCGCCGACCCGGCCGGGCTGGTCGCCGACTTCCAGGCGATGACGGAGGCGGCGATGGGCAAGTCCGTCGCCGACGTCGCGCTGCGGGTCTGGACGCCGCGGACCGCGAAGCTGCGGTTCGTCAAGCAGGTGATGCCCACGGTGGAGGACCTCACCGGCAAGCGCGTCGGGTCGGAGCCGCAGGCGGGCGACTACCCGCTCGGCGCGTGGGGCGCCGAGAGCCGCGACTACCACATCTGCGTGGAGGTGGAGCCCGGCCAGGTGGGCGGCAGGGAGCTGCGCGCCGCATGGGTGAAGCTGGTCGTGCCGGGCGCGCCCGGCGAGGAGGCGAAGGTCCTCGCGACCGGCAACGTGCTCGCCCAGTGGACCGACGACGAGGCGCTGTCCACCAAGATCAACCCGAGGGTCGCGGACTACACCGGGCAGGCGGAGCTGGCCGACGCCATCCAGAAGGGGCTGCAGGCCAACCGGGACGGCGACGTCGACACCGCGACGGCGCTGCTCGGCCGGGCCGTGGTGCTCGCCGACGAGGCGGGCAACGACGCGATCACGGCGATGCTGCGCAAGGTGGTGGACGTCGTCGACCCGGCGACGGGCACCGTCCGGCTGAAGCGCAACGTCGACAAGGTCGCCGAGATGGAGCTCGACACCCGGTCCAGCAAGACGGTCCGGACCCGCAAGGACGAGACCGTGACCACCCGGCGAGGCGAGGGCTGAGCATGGCGAGCTGCCCGAGCGGACACACCTCGCAGTCGGCGGACTACTGCGACGTCTGCGGCGAGCGCATCGGCGGCCCGCCTGCCGAAGGGGGCGGCGCGGCCGCGGCGCCGGCGCCCGCCGCCGGGACGCCGTGCCCGGACTGCGGCACGCCCGGCACCGACCGCTTCTGCGAGGCGTGCGGCTACGACTTCGCGACCGGCGGCGGCCTGCCCACGCCGCGGACCGCACCCGCGCAGGCCGCGCAGCCCGCGCAGGCCGGGCAGCCCGCACAGGCCGGGCGGCCGGCGCCGCCCGATCCGCCGCTCCGGGGGCCGTCCGACCCCCGGCCCGCGCCGCAACCCGACCCGCCGGTGCCGTCCCCGCCCGTCCCGCAGCCGCCAGTCCCGGCGCCTCCGGTGCCGTCCCCGCCCGTTCCCGGGGCGGTGTGGACGGCCGTGGTGACGGCGGACCGCGAGTACTTCGACTCGATCATGGCCGAGGAGGGGCCGGACTCGGCGGCGCTCTCCTTCCCGCCGTACGCGCCGGAGCGGCGAATCCCGCTCACCGGCCGGCAGGTCAGGATCGGGCGGCGCGGCTCGGCGCAGCCGTCCCCGCCCGAGATCGACCTGCGCGAGCCGCCCGAGGACCCCGGCGTCTCCCACGTCCACGCGGTGCTGCTGGCGAAGCCGGACGGCACCTGGACGCTGGTCGACCCCGGCTCCACCAACCGGACCTGCATGAACGGGTCCCTCGACCCCATTCCCTACAACGTGGAGGTTCCCGTCTCCGACGGCGACCGCATCCACGTGGGCGCCTGGACCACCATCACGCTCACCCGAGGCGAGGCGACATGACGGCCGTTCGGCAAGTTCCCCCGGCGGGGCGGTCCCCGGCCTCCGCGCCGCCGGCGCCGCCCGCGCCGCCGGCCCGGCGGGGGTCCGCCGGACGGCTCCGGCGAACGGACGGCGGCCCGCCCGCCGGCGCCGCGCGGCTGCTGCCCCGCACGGTCGCGGCCCGCGTCCGGACGCTGACCGCGCTGTCGCTCGTCCTGCTCCTGGCCGTGCTCGGCATCGGCTGGGCGGCGATCGCGGACGCCCGCGAGGGCGTGCGGGTCATCGGCCACGACGCGGGCCCGCAGGTCGTCGCGACCGGCGACCTCTACTTCCAGCTCAGCGACATGGACGCGCAGCTCGCCGACGCGCTGCTGATCGGGAACGCGCCGGGCGGCGGGCGCGAGCGGGCGCTCGCGCGCTACGACGACGACCGGCGCAGGGCCGGGGACGCGCTGCTGAAGGCCGCGAAGCTCGCCGACGAGACGACGGAGACCAACACCGCCCGGGACCTGCTGGACGCGCTCGCCCGCTACGAGCGGCTCGCCGGGCAGGCGCTGCTGCTCGACCGGCAGGAGCCGCACGCGTCCGGGCCGCCGTCGCAGAAGGTCATCGACCTCTACCGGCGGGCGACCGACCTGATGAAGCTCGACCTGCTGCCCAAGGCGTACAACCTGACCCTCGACAACGGGACCCTCGTCCGGCACACCTACGAGGACAAGCGGTCGGCGGTCCTGGCGGGCCGCACCTGGCTGCTCGCCGCCGGGCTGGCGCTGCTCGCGACCCTGGCCGGTCTCCAGCTGTACCTCGCCAGGCGCTTCCGCCGCCTGCTGAACGTGCCGCTCGCGCTGGCGACCCTCGGCACGCTCGCCCTTGCCGGGGCGGGCGCGCTCATGCTGTCCGGGCAGGCGGACCATCTGCGGAAGGCCAAGGAGGAGGGCTTCGACTCGATCCTGGCGCTCTCCCGCACGCGCGCCATCAGCAACAGCGCGAACGCCGACGAGACCCGCTTCCTGCTCGATCCCGGCCGGGCCGACGCCTACGAGCAGGTGTATCTGAGCAAGTCCCAGACCGTCCTGTACCTGAAGGCGGGCAACTTGACCCAGTACAACGACGCCGTGCAGAAGGGCCTGTCGTTCGAGCCCGGACGGGCGCCGTTCCTCGGGTTCCTCGGCACGGAGGCGAACCGGCCGGCGGAGTCGCCCGAGCAGAGGGCGCGTTTGAAGGACGGCATGGACCAGGCGCTGAGCGCCTACCAGAAGGTCCAGGCGAACGACCGGCGGATGAGGGACCTCGTGAAGGCCGGGCAGCGGGACCGGGCCGTCGCCGCGCGCGGCGCCGCCGCCGCGGACTTCACCCGGTACGACCGGTCCCTGCAGCGGCTGGCGCAGATCCACCAGAAGGCGTTCGACGAGGCCGTCGCGGACGGCGGCGGCGGGACGAGCGGCTGGTACGCCGTCCTGCCCGCCGCGGGCGCCGTGATCGCCCTGCTCGTGCTCGCCGGGGTGCGTCCGCGCCTCGCCGAGTACCGGTGGTCGAAGTGAGGGCGCGGCGCGTGCGGGCGGCCGTCGCCGCCGCGGTGGCCGTCCTCGGCGCGGGCGCGGCGTGCGGCATCGCCGGCGCCGAAGCCGGCTCCGTGGCCGGCAAGGACCGGCTCGTCATCGGCGTCAACGGCGACCAGCCGGGCGTCGGCGAACGCGGGGGCGGCGGCTACGCGGGCTTCGACATCGACATCGCCAGGGAGATCGCGAGGCGGCTCGGCGTCACCGGCCCGGACGTGGCGTTCAAGCGGGTGCGGTCCGCGACGCGCGAGGAGATGCTCCAGAACGGCGACGTCGACCTCGTGGTGGCGAGCTACTCCGTCACCCCGGAGCGCAAGGTGAAGGTCTCGTTCGCGGGCCCCTACTACGTCGCCCACCAGGACATCCTCGTCCGCGCGGCGGACGCCCGGAAGATCCTGAGCATCCACGACCTGGCCGGCCGGCGGCTCTGCAAGGTGCGCGGCTCGGTGTCGTTCCCGCGCATCCACGACGAGCAGGGCATCGCGGCGCTGCCGGTCGAGGAGGACGGCTACTCCGCCTGCCTCACCGATCTCGTCGAACGCAGGCTGGACGCGGTCTCCACCGACGACCTGATCCTCGCGGGCCTCGCCGCCAAGGCGTCCGGAAGCGGCCACAGGCTCCGCGTCGTGAACGCGCCCTTCACCGACGAGCCGTACGGCGTCGGCATCCGGAAGGGCGACGTGGACGGCTGCGAGGCGGTGAACAAGGCGATCACCGGCATGTACCAGGACGGTACCGTGCCGAAACTGCTCGGGAAGTGGTTCGGCGACACCGGGCTGAAGCTCACCACCACCGTCCCCCAGTTCGAGGGCTGCGTCTGAACGGCCGCCACGCACAGCGGGGAGCCGGTCACGCAATGACGCGAACGCGCCACTTGAGACCGGATGGTACGGAGATCAGTCGGTTGCGTAAGTTCCGGTCGGCGCGCGTGATCGTAAGTTATGGTCGCGATCAAAACCCGGTCCGGCAATAACCGTCAGGGATGAGGGGTGCCATGACGACGGTCATCCTGGTGGTGATGTGCGTCGTGGTGGGGGCGCTCGAACTCTACGCGGGCAAGCAGAGCCGCGACCAGGCCAACGCGTTCACCCGCCGGATCGACGAGCTGAACGACCAGGTCACCAAGCAGAACAACGTGCTGGTCACGGTCGGCGAGCAGCTCACCGCCGAGCTGTCGCGGGTGAAGCAGGACGTGCTGCCCGCGCTCGACAACCGGCTCCGGCAGAACACCGGGCAGGTCGAGGAGCTGGCGGGCCTCGTCCACCAGGCCGACGACTACCTGCGCACGCAGGCCGGCCGGCTGCGCGAGCTGGAGCAGCAGCGGATCACCCTGGCCGCGCTGCGCCGCAAGCTCGGCGAGGTCGAGACGTCGGTGCGGGCCGTCACCCGGGCGCACGGCGAGTCCGCCTCCGGGAAGGTCGACGCGGCCCTGGAGCGGCTCGCCGACCTGGAGCGCGGCGGCGCGGAGATGCTGGAGCTGCAGCGCACCCTCACCCGCACCCTGGAGGACGTCGAGGACGTCGTCGCCGAGCTGCTCCAGTTCACCGAGGGCGAGCTGGACGACACCGTCACCGCCGCGCTCACCGGCCGCCCCCGCGCCCACGGCGACGCCGTCACCGCCACCGGGCGGCTCTGGACCCGCGACGGCCAGATGGAGGACATCCTCTGCGACATGTACGAGCGGTGCGTGCGGGCGAGCCGGCTGAACGTCCGGTTCCGCACCGCGGAGGGGCCGGACGGCTCCGCGCCCGGCTCCCCCGAGCGGCGCCGCTACTTCCTCGGCGGGCACGCGTCGGAGGACCTCGCCGGGGTGTTCAGCGCGCTGCTCATCTCGACGGGCGCCGACCTGCCGTACAACGGCGTCCACGAGTCCAAGCGCGGGCTCGCGCGGGTGGAGCCGGGCGTCCCGCCGGGGGTCGAGCCGGTGCGGCCGCCGGAGGACGAGGCGGCCCTCAAGTCCCTGCTCCGGACGCTCTCGGAATGCTCCGGCGCCGTCGCGCAGATCGGGCCGCTCATGGCCGTCCGGACGCGGGACGAGCTGCTGTGCGCGGTGCTGACGGCCGCGCAGTCGCTGGAACTGGAGAGCGACGAGGTGTTCTGGGACCCGGCAGCCGCGACCGTCCGGCTGCGGCGGCTGCCGTCCCATCAGCTGTGGGACCTCACCGCCTGGGCGGGCGTGTAGGCGGGGAGGCCGTAGACGCGCACGGTGCGCTCCGCCGGGCCGCCGATGCGCACGTAGAGCGGGCAGGCGGCGGTGCGGGTGAGCGGGTCGACCTCGGCGCACAGCCCGATCCCGGCCGCGCGGTCGAGGAACACCGCGTTCTCCACCGCCCGCGCGCCGCGCACCGCGTACGGGACGGAGTCGGCGTCGCCGGTGTCGAACAGCTCCTCGAACGTCAGCCGGCGCGCGAACCGCATCAGCGCGGCCGCGTCCACGACCCGGCTGCCGATCGCCGCCGCGGGGCCCGCGACGACGATGCCGAAGCTCGGGTTCTCCCGGCCGCGGACGTAGATCTCCCGGTCCGGCTCCAGGCCGCGCCTGCGGTCGGGGATCTGCACGCCGAACCCGGCGTCGCCGTCCAGGTAGGCGGGCGGTCCGAAGCCGCCGGCCGCCGCGCCCGGCCGGACGCGCAGCGCGCCCGACGGCATCTCCCAGCCCGGCAGGTACACGCCGAGGCCGCGCAGCAGCAGCCGCCAGATGGGACGTCCCGTCACGTCCGGCGCGAACTCCATGGGTTCCATCATCCGGCGCGGCGGCTCCCGTCCACAAGATCCTTCCGGGAGCCAGAGCCCTTACCGCGCGGCCTCTGCGCGGCGGGCGGCGGGTCGGCTACCGTTGTAGCGACCGGATCATGACGAGGACGCCGCCGTGAATCTGCAGGACATGATGGTGCGCCGCGACAACTCGTCGCGCACCGTCGACAAGTACCTGATGGCCCACGAGGGGCATGTCATCGCGGTGCGCAAGCACCCCGCCGTCCTGCTGCTGCCCGTCGCGGTCGTCGTGGCCGGGCTGATCGCGTGCGCCGCGGTCAGCGCGGTGACCGGCGTCGCCTGGGTCTGGTGGCTGTGGCTGATCGCGATCGGCTACCTGGTCTGGAAGGTCGTCGCCTGGTCCGTGGAGTTCTTCCTGGTCACCGAGCACCGGGTGATGATCGTCAGCGGCGTGCTCAACCGGAACGTCGTGATGATGCCGCTGTCCAAGGTCACCGACATCACGCTGAACCGGTCCATGGCGGGGCGGATGCTCGGCTACGGCGAGTTCCGCACCGAGTCCGCCGGGCAGAAGCAGTGGCTGCAGAGCATCCCGTACATGCCGTACCCGGAGCAGCTCTACCTGGAGGTCTCCTCGGTCATCTTCGGCTCCACCGAGGCATCCCCCGACTGACCGGGCGTCCGGCCCCTCACGAGTCGAAGCCGAGGCCGAGGCGGTCGAGGGTGCGCAGCCAGAGGCCGCGGCGCCCCGCGTTGCGGTCCGCGCGGGCCATCCCGCGGCGGGTCAGCTCGATGACGCCGTAGCGGAGCGGCTCCGGCGGGAACGGGACGGGCTTGGTCCGCACCATCTTCAGCCGCGTGCGTTCGGTCTCCTCGCCGGGCGCGAGGCCCACGTGCAGGAGGTCGAGCATGACGTCCGCGCCGAAGCGGGTGGCTCCGACGCCGAGGCCGGTGTAGCCGGCCGCGTAGGCGAGCCTGCCGCCGTAGGCGGTCCCGAAGAAGGCGCAGAAGCGGCTGCAGGTGTCGATGACGCCGCCCCAGGCGTTGGTGAAGCGGACGTCTTCGAGCTGGGGGAACGTCTCGAAGAAGTGCCGGGCGAGGATCTCGAACGTGGCGGGGCGGTTCTCCAGCTCGCGCCGTATCCCGTTGCCGTAGTGGTAGACGGCGTCGTAGCCGCCCCACAGGATCCGGTCGTCGGCGGTGAGCCGGTAGTAGTGGAACTGGTTGGCGGTGTCGCCGATGCCCTGGCGGTTCCGCCAGCCGATGGCCTCGCGCCGGGCCGCGTCGAGCGGCTCCGTCATCAGCGCGTAGTCGTAGACGGGGACGACGAAGCTGCGCAGCCGCTTCACGAGCGGCGGGAACGCTCCGGTGCCGAGCGCGACCCTGCGCGCGGTGACCGCCGCCCCGTTGAGGGCGGTGAGGCGGAGGCCGCCGCCCTCGGCGCGCAGGCCCGTGACGGGGGTCTTCTCGTAGACGCCGACGCCGAGGGAGCGGCATGCGTCCGCGAGGCCCCAGGCGAGCTTCGCCGGGTGCACCATCGCAGTGGACTCGCGGTTCCACAGGCCGGCGAGGTAGGTCGGCGAGCGGACTTCGGCGCGGACGGCGTCCCGGTCGAGCAGGACGGGCTCCCACCCGAGCCCGGCCGCCGTCTCCGCCGCCTCCTCCAGCGCCGGGACCTGCCATTCCTCGGTGGCGACGTCCATCTCGCCGGTGAGCTCCCACTCGGCGTCGATCCCGTACTTCACGAGGGTGTCGCCGATGGCCCGCAGGTTGTCGCGGCCCAGGCGTTCGAGCACGGGCATGTCGTCCGGCCAGCGCCCCGCGCCGTTCTCCAGCCCGTGCGTGAGGCTGGCGGAGCAGAACCCGCCGTTGCGCCCGGACGCGGCCGCGCCGATCCGGCCGGCCTCCAGCACGACCACGTCCAGGGACGGGTCGCGCTCCTTGGCGAGCAGGGCCGTCCACAGGCCGCTGTAGCCGCCGCCGACGACGGCGAGGTCGCACGTCCGCGCGCCGTCCAGCGGGGGCGTCGCGGCCGGGCGGCCCTCGTCCCGGAGCCAGAACGGCGCCGGCTCCGCGTCCGCGAGCGCCTTCGCGATGTCCATCTCGTCCCCCCGTTCTCCAGGCGCGGTCAGCGGGAGGCGCGGATGCTGCGCCGCGCCGAGATGACGGCGATCAGGATGCCGACCGCGAAGATGAGCGTGCCCATCACGTTCACCTGCGGAGGCGTACCCGTCCGGGTGGAACCGTAGATCCACAGCGGGAACGTCACGGTGGCGCCGCTGGTGAAGTTGGTGATGATGAAGTCGTCGATGGACAGCACGAACGCCAGCAGCGCCCCGGCCAGCACACCGGGCATGATCATCGGCAGCGTGACCAGGCGGAACCGCGTCCACGGCCCGGCCCCGAGGTCCTGCGCGGCCTCCTCCACCGCCGGGTCCAGGCCGACGACGCGGGCCCGGACGGTCACCGCGACGAACGCGATGGAGAACATCACGTGCGCGACGAGGATCGTCAGGTAGCCGCGCGGCAGGTTGAACGTGACGAACATCGACAGCAGCGACGCGCCCATCACGATCTCCGGGCAGGAGATCGCCATGAACAGCACCAGGTTCGTCGAGCCCTTGCCGCGGAACCGGTAGCGGCCGAGCGCGAGGCCCGCGAACGTCCCGAGGACCGTGGTGATCAGCGTGCTGAGCAGCGCGATCGTCAGCGAGTTCACGACCGCGGTGGTCAGGTCGCTCTTGTCGAACAGGTGCCTGTACCACTTGAGCGTGAAGCCCTGCCATTCGAAGTTCTGCTTGCTGCGGGTGTCGTTGAACCCGAACAGGATCATGATCGCGATGGGCAGGATCAGCCAGGCGATCAGCACGAGCGTGTAGACGTGCAGGCCGGAGACCCGGCGGCGCGGCCGGGCGGGGCCCCGCTTCGCCGGGGTCTCGGTGGTGAGCGTCGTCATCGTCCCGCCGCCTCCAGAACGTCCTGCGTGCCGAGGGTGCGCGCGTAGGCGAAGATCCCGACGAGCAGGATCGCCATCAGCGAGAACGACAGCGCCGACGCCATCGGGTAGGCGCTGTTGTTGAAGTACTCGGTCTGGATCACGTTGCCGATCATGGTGTTCTGCGGGCCGCCGAGGACCTCGGCGTTGACGTAGTCCGACGACACCGGCACGAACGTCATGATCACGCCGGCGAAGACGCCGGGCAGCGACAGCGGCAGGATCACCCGCGTGAACGCCTGCACCCGGCTCGCGTACAGGTCGTAGGCCGCCTCGACCACCCGGGGGTCGATCCGCTCCAGCGCGACGTAGATCGGCAGCACCATGAACGGCAGGAAGTTGTAGGTGAGCCCGGACACGACCGCCACGCCGGTGTCGAGGATGTGGAAGTCGTTCGGGAGGATCGTGCCGCGCAGCGGCCCGAGGATCGGGCCGTTGTCGGTCAGCACCAGCTTCCACGCCACCGTCCGCAGGATGAACGAGACGAAGTACGGAAGCAGGATCAGGAACAGGTACGTCGACTTGTGCCGCCCGCCGCGGAACGCGATCCAGTACGCGGCCGGGTAGGCGATCGCGATGCACAGGACCGTCGACAGGAACCCGTACCACAGCGACCGGACGAACTTGTCGCCGTAGGTGTCGATCCCGTCGAGGTAGTTCTGCCAGTGGAACGTCTGCCGGAACCCGTCGATGAGGTTCCCCGTCTGCAGCGACAGGGACACCATCAGGACCATGGGGATGAGGAAGAACGCCGCCATCCACAGCCCGCTCGGCAGGATCATGAGGTACGGCGTGAGCCGCCCCCGTCCTCGCGCCATCACGACCCCTTGGCGATGGGCTCGAAGATCTTCTGGTACTCCTGCTCCTCGGCCTGGGTGAGCCGCCGGTAGTGCCGCAGCCGGGCCAGGTCGGCCTCGGACGGGAAGATGAGCGGGCTGGTGGCCAGCCGCGTCAGGTCCTTCTTCTCGTCGCCGGTGGCCTGCGCCGCCTTCTGCTTGAGGATCTCCTGCGTGGACGGGATCGGCGGCATGTAGTTGATGAACTCGGTCAGCGGGACGTTGTTCTCCGGGACGTACAGCCAGTCCATCAGGGTCAGCGCGTCCACCGGGTTCTCGGCGGTCTTCGGGATGCACATGTTGTCGGTCCAGATCGTGCCGCCCTCCTTGGGCACCACGAACTTCACGTCCGGGCTGGTGAGGCTGTAGACGTCACCCGACCAGGCCATCGTCAGCCACACGTCGCCCTTGCTGACGGCGTCCACGTAGTCCTGGCTGTAGTACTTGCGGACGATGCCCTTGTCGCGCTGCTCGCGGAGCTTCGCGGCGGCCTTCTCCCAGTCGGCCTTCGTCGACTTCTCCGGGTCGATGCCGAGCAGGAACATCCCGAAGTTGCCGAGCTCCTGGGAGTCGCCCATCATGCCGACCTTGCCCTTGTACTTCGCGTCGAAGAGCTGGGCGATGCTGGTGATCTCCTCGTCCACGTACTTGGTGTTGTAGGCGATGCCGGTGACGCCCGACTCGTAGGGGATCGTGTGCGCGTTGCCGGGGTCGTAGGACGGGTTCTTGAACGACTCCCCCGCGTTCTTCTGGAAGTTCGGCAGTTTCGAGAGGTCGAGCGGGGCCAGGTAGCCGAGCTGGCGGCACTGCTCCAGCTGGATGCCGTTCGTCATGATCATCAGGTCGAACCCGATGGACTGGCCCGCCGACAGCGGCGCCTGGATCTTGCCGAACCACGGGCCCATCTCCTGGATGACCTCCTTGTAGGTCACCTTGATGCCCGTCTCCTTCTCGAACGCCTTGATGGTCTCCCGGTCGTCCTGCATGTAGCCGGGCCAGTTCGCCCAGTTGAGCCTGCCGTTCTTGACCTTGCCCGCCCAGTACTTCTGCACGTCGGTCTGGCTGACCTTCTCCTTGCCGCCCTGGCCCTGCACGCCGCAGGCGGACAGCGCGAGCCCGGCGCCGGCCGCGCCCATCATCCGGAGGACGTCCCGGCGGGCGAAGGTGGAACGCGCCATGCGCGGCCGCGTGAGTCCGCGCAGGAAAGCGGGGTCGATGTTGCTCACTGGGGGGCTCCTATGGCGTAAGAGTGACGCGGTTCCCACGACAGCCAGACGGTGTCGCCGCGGGTGGCGATATCGTCGGCGGACGTGGCGTTCTGCAGGAACACGACGACGTCGGCCCCGGCGGAAGTGGTGATGTTGTAGTTCGTCGCCGTCCCGAGGTACACGACCTCGGTCACGGTGCCGCGGACGCCGCACAGCTCGTCCGCCGGCTTGTCCAGGCCGATGCCGATCTTCTCCGGGCGGACGGTCAGCTCCAGCCGCTCCCCAGCAGCGACCTTCAGCCCGTCGCGGATCGGGACCTCGATCCGCCCGTCCGGCCCGTAGGAGATCACCGCGGTGCCCCGGCCGACCTCGGCGATCTCGCCGCCCAGCAGGTTGGACGTCCCGATGAACCCGGCCACGAACCGGGACGCGGGATGCTCGTAGATCTCCCGCGGCGTGCCGAGCTGCTCGATCCGCCCGTCGTTCATGAC
This sequence comes from Actinomadura sp., assembly GCF_044508335.1. Taxonomy (NCBI): domain Bacteria; kingdom Bacillati; phylum Actinomycetota; class Actinomycetes; order Streptosporangiales; family Thermomonosporaceae; genus Actinomadura; species Actinomadura sp. The sequence goes on along the minus strand of NZ_JBIQHY010000002.1, from coordinate 136,375 downwards.
CGCGATGCGGTCCGACATCGTCAGCGCCTCGCTCTGGTCGTGCGTCACGTACACGAACGTGATGCCGACCTCGCGCTGGATGCGCTTCAGCTCGACCTGCATCGCCTGCCGGAGCTTCAGGTCGAGCGCGCCGAGCGGCTCGTCCAGCAGCAGGGCGCGCGGCCGGTTCACCAGCGCGCGGGCCAGCGCGACCCGCTGCTGCTGGCCGCCGGACAGCTCGGCGGGACGGCGCCTCTCCCGTCCCGCCAGGTCGACGATGCCCAGCATGCCCCCGACCCGCTCGGCGATCTCGGCCTTCGGAACGCCGCGCCGGCGCAGGCCGAACGCGACGTTCTCGAAGACGCTCATGTGCGGGAACAGCGCGTACGACTGGAACACCATGTTCACGTCGCGCCGGTTCGGGGGCACGCCGGTGACGTCCTGCCCGAGGAGTCGGACCTTGCCCGCCGTCGGCTCCTCGAAGCCGGCGATCATGCGCATGGTCGTCGTCTTGCCGCAGCCGGACGGACCGAGCAGCGAGAAGAACTCGCCCTGCGCGATCTCCAGATCGATGCCGCGGACCGCGGCCACGGTCTCGCCATGGGCGTGGTAGTCCTTCTCCACTCCCGTGAGCTCGATGGCGGGGACTACGCGACCCGGGTCGTCGCGCGCCGGGGCCTGCTGGGTCTCGGTCATGGCCGGTCTTCCTTCACGGGCTCGTCCTGCGGTGGTCAGCCGCCGATGTAGTGCATGACGTGCTTGACGCGGGTGTAGTCCTCGATGCCGTACATCGACATGTCCTTGCCGTAGCCGGAGTGCTTGAAGCCGCCGTGCGGCATCTCCGACACGAACGGGATGTGGGTGTTGACCCACACGGCGCCGAAGTCGAGGGCCTTGCTCATGCGCATGGCGCGGCCGTGGTTCTGCGTCCAGACGCTCGCGGCGAGGCCGTACTTGACGCCGTTCGCCCACGCGATGGCCTGCTGCTCGTCCGAGAAGCTCTGCACGGTGATGACCGGGCCGAACACCTCGTTCTGCACCATCTCGTCGTCCTGCTTCAGCCCGCTGACGACGGTGGGCGCGAAGAAGTAGCCGCGGTCGCCGACCCGCTCGCCGCCGGTCAGGACCTTCGCGTGGCTGGGCGCCCGGTCGAGGAACCCCTGGACGCGCGCGAGCTGGTTCTCGTTGTTGACCGGCCCGTAGTAGGCGTCGGTGTCGCTCGGCGGGCCGACCGCGGTGCCCTTGGCGGCCTCGACGAGCGCCTCGGTGAACTCGCCCTGCAGCCGTTCGGCGACGAGGACGCGGGTGGCGGCGGTGCAGTCCTGCCCGGCGTTGAAGTAGCCGGCCTCGGCGATGCCGGTCGCCGCCGCCTCGACGTCCGCGTCGTCGAACACCACGACCGGGGCCTTGCCGCCGAGCTCCAGGTGGACGCGCTTCAGGTCCTTCGCCGCGGAGGCCGCGACCTCCATGCCGGCCCGGACGCTCCCGGTGATCGACACCATCTGCGGCGTCGGGTGCTCGACCAGCGCGCGGCCGGTGTCGCGGTCGCCGCAGATCACGTTGAACACGCCCGGCGGCAGGAACTCCGCCGCGATCTCCGCCAGCAGCAGCGTGCTCGCCGGCGTGGTCTCCGACGGCTTCAGGACGACGGTGTTCCCCGCCGACAGCGCCGGCCCGAACTTCCAGACCGCCATCATCATCGGGTAGTTCCACGGCGTCACCTGCGCGCACACCCCGATCGGCTCCCGCCGGATCGAGGACGTGTGGTCCGCCATGTACTCGCCGGTCGCCTTGCCCTCCAGCACCCTGGACGCCCCCGCGAAGAAGCGGAGATTGTCCACCATGGGCGGCATCTCCTCGTCCAGGGTCAGCTGGACCGGCTTTCCTGTGTCGCGGACCTCGGCCCGCACGAGCTCCTCGGCCCGCGCCTCGACCGCGTCCGCGAACCGCAGCATCGCGAGGCTCCGCTCCGCCGGGGTGGCGTCGCGCCAGGCCGGGAACGCGTCCGCCGCCGCGCGGAACGCGGCGTCGACGTCCTCGGCGCCGGACACGGGCGCCTCCGCGTACGTCTCGCCGGTGCTGGGGTCGACCACCTCCAGCGTCCGCCCGTCCTTGGCGTCCACGTACTCGCCACCGATAAAGTTGCGCAGCCGCTCGCCGCTCATCCTCAGGTCCCTCCTGGGCACCGTCGCCCGTTGTGTCCTGTAGGCCCAGACCCTTACAGAGGATCCCGCCCAATACAAGTGATTCCGTTGTTACGATCCAGTTTCACGACTGATTCACTTGACCCAGACGCCTCACACCCCCGATGCCGCACCTAGGAGACGATCGATGGAACGCGCAGCCCGCGTCCAGCTCGACGAGACCGCGAAGCACATCATCGAGCAGCTCCAACAGGACGGGCGCCGCTCCTACGCCGCGATCGGCAAGGCCGTGGGACTGTCCGAGGCCGCCGTCCGGCAGCGCGTGCAGAAGCTCCTCGACGCCGGCGTGATGCAGATCGTCGGCGTCACCGACCCCCTCATGCTCGGCTTCTCCCGGCAGATGATGATCGGCGTCAAGTGCGAGGGCGACCTGGAGAAGATCGCCGACGAGCTGGCCGACCTCCCCGAGATCGACTACGTCGTCATCACCGCCGGGTCGTTCGACATCCTGGTCGAGCTCGTGTGCGAGGACGACGAGCGCCTCCTGGAACTTCTCGGCCGTATCCGCGCCGTCCCGGGCGTCGTCTCCACGGAAAGCTTCGTCTACCTCAAACTGCGCAAACAGACCTACTCCTGGGGGACGCGCTGACTCCTCCGCACACCCGACGATTCTCGTTCTCAGTGGGGATGCCCTGGCAACACCTCCCGGCGTACTTTTAGATGCCGCAAGGAGGGAGACCGGCCATGCCCGAGTCGGTCCGCCAGGACCTTCCCGCCACCGAGCACATCGCCTTCCCCGCTTCCGCCGACCAATTCCTCGTCATCCGCAAGGCGGCCGAACTGGTCGGCTGGACCATCACCGACTACGTCCTGTCCGCAGCCCTGGACCGCGCCGAACGAGACCTCTACGAACACGCCGCCGCCCTTGAGGCCACCGCCCCCGCCGACCCCGCCGCCCCGGACCCGTCCGCCCCCTTCGTGGCCCTCCTCACGGCCATGGCCTGACTCCATGACCGCTCTGGCGCGGGCTGGCCGGGGCAACGCCTCCCGGCCGTCCCGCGCCACGGACGCACCACCCGCCCCTAGCCGCTGAGGCCCTCCGCCAGGCGCGCGGCATAGCCGGCGGCCTCGGCCTCCGACTCGTACTTCTGCCGCGGCCAGAAGAACCCGCGGAGCCCGTCCTTGCGATTCCGGGGGACCACATGGACGTGCAGGTGCGGCACGCTCTGGCTCACCCGGTTGTTCATGGCCACGAACGACCCCGCCGCGCCGAGCACCGACTCCATCGCACCCGCGAGCCGCTGCGCATGCCCGAAGAACGGCCCCAGGAACTCCTCGGGCAGATCCATGAGCGTCTCGACATGCGCACGCGGAACGAGCAGCGTGTGCCCCTTGAACAAGGGCCGCATATCGAGGAAGGCCATCACGTCCGCCGTGTCCAGCACGACATGCGCTGCCCGCTCCCCCTTGACGATCTCGCAGAACACACACGCCTTGCCCGCCGACTCACCCATCCCCCCATCCTCCCGCACCCCCTGCGCTCGACGGTGCGAAGCGCTGGTAAGGGCAGCCGCGAGTGGCTGGGTTCATGGGCACCTCCGGGTGGCCGGACTCGTGAGCCAGCGGTGGTTAACGCCGGGCTTACGGCGCTGGGCCTACCGTTTGGTGATCATGCGGCTGGAGAACGTGGCCTTTCGTTATCGGCGGAAGGATCCCTGGGTGTTCAGGGACGTCTCGTTGTCTCTGGCGGCGGGCACCGTCACCGAGGTGACAGGGCACAACGGCGCGGGGAAGTCCACGCTCCTCCGCGTCATCGCCGGTCTGCGCCGACCGCGCGTCGGCGCCGTCCACGGCCGTCCGTCCAGGGTCGGGTACGCGCCAGAGCGGTTCCCCGTGGACCAGCCGTTCAGCGTCCGGACCTATCTGGGTCACATGGCGGCGATCCGCCAGGTGCCCGGAGACCCGGTCGCCACGTGGGCGGAGCGGCTCCGCTTCGATCACCTCCTTGACGTCCGGCTCTCCGAACTGTCGAAGGGCAGTGCTCAGAAGGTCGGCCTCGCCCAGGCCCTCATGGCCGATCCGGAACTCCTCATCCTGGACGAGCCGTTCGCGGGCCTGGACGCCGCCACCCGCGACGCACTGCCAGAACTGATCTCCCAACTGGCGGCGGCCGGCACGACCGTGGTCGTCAGCGACCATCAGCGCTGCATCGAGGCCCTCCCGGGCGTCGACCGCCTGAGGGTGGCCGACGCCTCCGTCACCCGCCTCACCTCCGACACCCCCACGACTGAGGAGCGGGTCACCCTGGAGGTTGAGGTGTCCGGGGACGAGGCTGAAAGTCTGGAGAGCAAGCTCCGGGCGGACGGCTACCGGGTGCGGAGGCGCGAGCGATGATCGCTGTCGTCCGGTTCCAGATGGCGGGGTATGTCCGTTCGCTGCGCGTCTTGCCGCCGTTCATCGTCGTGGTGCTGTTCGTGGCGCTGATCCTCATCCAGGGGCCGGGCGGGCCCGATGCCTCCGATCTCGCGGTCAGGACGTTCGCGGACGTGGCGGCGTTCATGTTCCCCGTGTGGGCGTGGGCGGCGCGCGCTCTGCTGGATACGCAACCCGATGAGCAGCGCGCGCTCACCGCCACCGCGGTCCGTGGCCCGTTCACGCCGGTCTGGGCGGGGCTGCTCGCGGCGTATGCGATGAACCTCTGCCTGGGCGTTGTCGTGCTGGCCGTTCCTCTCCTGCAGGCCGTGCAGGCGGGCTCGCCCGGCTCGGCGATCCTGACCGGCTGCGCACTGAACCTCCTCGTCGCCGTCCCGGGGACGCTGCTCGGCGCGTGGACGAGCCGGGCGGTCATCCCCGACCCCGGTGTTTCGCTGCTCGTGCTTCTGGGCGGGGCTCTGGCGCTGCTCCTTCTCGGCATCGGCCCCCTCGCCCGGCTCTCCGTGCCGATGATCGAGTGGCTGCGCGCGGCCCACGACGGGCCCGGCGCCTTCACCTCGGACTTCCCCGCCATCGCTCTCCACCTCGTCCTGTGGTCCTTGATCGTGGGCGCGCTCTACGTCGCGACGTCGCGCCACCGCCCCTAGCCCCTCAAGCCACCGGGGGTCAGGCGGCTTGGAGGGTCAGCCAGGTCTCCTCCGGAGGGGTGTTCTGCCGGTTGCAGAAGTAGAGGCGGCCCGGGTCGCCCCAGTACCAGCCGAGGCGGGGGTCGGAGTCGAGCTGGAGCAGGAGGCGCCACTCTTCGGCCGTGCGCTGCTCGTCCGGGGTGAGGGCCGGCGAGTTCGGGGAGACCAGGGTGCGGCCCGTCGAGGCGTAGACGCAGTCGGGGCCGAGCGGGCGCTGGACGAGGACCGGCCAGCCGCCCAGCTGGTGCGCCGGCGCGTTCTCCGCCCAGGTGTGGCGCGTCCAGGCGGCGTGGAGCTGCGCGTAGACCGGCAGGACGCCGCTGTAGATCGTCTCCAGGCGCTGGACGGCGGGCTCCTGAGGTGAGGGCAGGGAGAGGAACGGGGTCGCGGCCAGCGCGGTCTCGGGATACAGGGCCCTCTCGGGCGCGGCGGGTCGGAGAGGCCCGGTGAAGACGCGCCAGCCGCCCCAGTGCGAGGGTTCGTCTCCCCAGGGGCGGGGCGTCTCCGCCGCGTAGTAGAACGCGATGACCGAGGTGGGCAGGCCCGGTATGTCGCCGAAGCGCGCCAGGTCGGCGAAGTCGATCGCGCCCAGGAAGTCGAGGGGGCGGCCGTTCCACTCGGGCCAGGGCTCGTCCGGCGGGAGGAGGGGCGCGCCGCCGAGGCGGACGGGGGCGCCGTCGCCGGCGCCGAGGCGCAGCGCCGGCCTGGCCAGGGGCAGGAGGAGGGCGGTGATCTCCGGGGCGAGGAAGGCGTCGAGCAGGAGGCGGAGCCGGCGGAAGTGCGCGATGAGATCCATGCACGTAGCGTCGCGCTAACGGGACGCTGCGTGCAGCGGTCCGCGAAACTGTGGATAACTCAGCGTTCCAGTGCGCTCGCGAGCTGCACCAGGAAGCGGTCGACCTCCTGCTCCTCGTAGCCGGGCAGCAGCCGGACGACGCGGAAGACGGTCTCCCGCACGTCGCGGGCCGTCACCGGCGGGGCGGTCCCGCGCAGGCCGGCGATCACGCGGTCCAGGAAGGCGTCGACGTCCCGGACGTCGTAGCCGGCGCGCAGGCCGCTGCTGGCGAACCGGGCGTTCTGGATCCAGTTGATCAGCCAGTCGGGTCGTGCACGCGGCCTCCCGGCGCGTTCCGCGACCGGCCCCTTAGCCTGCAACTCCCTGATGCACTCGCGGAGCAGCTCGTCCACCGCCCGGTGGTCGTAGCCGCGCAGGACGACGTCGAAGCGGGTCTCGCGCACCTCGTCCACGGTGATCGGCGGCCCGCCGTCCAGCGCCTGGGAGACCCGCTTCAGCAGCGTGTCGACCTGGTGCCGGTCATAGCCGCGCATGACCACCGGCAACCGCGCGCCCGTCCTCACCACTCCTCCGCTCGCGCCCGCGGGGCGCAGGGCACGCCCGCGGCTCAGTCCTTCGCCGACGCGGCCAGCTGCCCGCAGGCCCCGTCGATCTCCCTGCCCCGAGTGTCGCGCACCGTGACCGGGACTCTGTGGGCCTCCAGGCGCCTGACGAACTCGCGCTCGTCCTCCGGCCGGGAGGCGGTCCACTTGGACCCCGGCGTCGGGTTCAACGGGATCAGATTGACGTGAACGAGATTCCCGCGCAAGAGCCTTCCGAGAAGATCAGCCCGCCACGCCTGGTCGTTGACGTCCTTGATGAGGGCGTACTCGATCGAGACGCGGCGCCCGCTGCGGTCGGCGTAGGCCCAGGCCGCGTCCAGGACCTCGGACACCTTCCACCGGTTGTTGATGGGGACGAGGTCATCCCGCAGCTCGTCGTCGGGCGCGTGCAGGGACACCGCCAGCCGGACCGACATGTCCTCCGCGGCGAGCTTCTCGATCGCAGGGACGAGCCCCACCGTGGACACGGTGACAGAACGCTGGGAGATGCCCAGCCCGGCGGGTGCCGGATCGGTGATGCGGCGCACCGCGCCTATGACGGCCTTGTAGTTGGCCAGGGGCTCGCCCATGCCCATGAAGACGATGTTGGAGACGCGTCCGGGCCCGCCCGGGATGCGTCCGCGCGCCAGTGCGCGCGCGCCCGCGACGACCTGTTCCACGATCTCGGCGGTGGAGAGGTTACGTGTGAGCCCGGCCTGACCCGTCGCGCAGAAGGGGCAGTTCATGCCGCACCCCGCCTGGGACGAGACGCACATCGTGGCCCGGTCGGGGTAGCGCATGAGCACCGACTCGAACAGGACGCCGTCGAACGCCTTCCAGACGGTCTTGAGCGTCGTCCCGCCGTCGCAGTCCAGTTCGCGGACGGGCGTCAGCAGCGTGGGCAGCAGCTCCGACACCAGGCGCTCGCGGACGGCGGCGGGCAGATCGGTCATCTCGGCCGGGTCGTCCACCAGACGGGCGAAGTAGTGCCTGGACAGCTGGTCGGCGCGGAACGGCTTCTCCCCCAGCTCGGCGACCGCCTCGCGGCGCTCCGCCGCGGTGAGGTCGGCGAGGTGCCTCGGCGGCTTGGCGCGCCTCGGCGCGGCGAAGACGAGCTTCGCCGGGGTCTTCTCGGGCGCGGTGGCGGGCTGGGTCGCAGACATGGTCCTTCCAGTGTCGCAAACACCGGCCCGTGCATCGTCCGTCCGCGGCAAGGACGCCCGTCCCGGTAGGGCGACATTCCTGCACATGACCTTGTCTGCGACTAAGGTCTCGATCATGTCGGTTTTGCGTAAGGGCGGTGTCTCGTCCCGGGGGTCCGCGGCCAAGGTCGTCCACGCCGCGGCGAGCCCGTACGGCAGCCGGCGGCTCGTCGTCGAGACCGACGGCGACGTCACCGTGGCCTACCTGAAGGACGCGCGGGACTCGGTGGTCGGCGCGACATGGGTCGCGAACCACCGCAAGGCCCCGCCGGAGCTGGACCAGTCCCGGCTGGACGCGGGCCGCCCGCCCCTCCTCCCGGCGTCCCACCTGCGCGATCCGTCGGGACGCAAGGCGCTGGACGCCGAGTCCCTGGAAGTCGTGTGGTTCGAGGAGGGCGACGGCGTCGCCGTCCTGGAGGCGGGCGACCCCCTGTTCGTGATACCCGGCTGGTCGGACATGGGGCGCGGCATCCCCGGGTACGCGCGCGACGCCGTGCGCCAGAGCCCCTTCGCGTTCCCGCTGGACGAGGAGATCGAGGACTTCGGCCCCCGCATCGACCTGGCGCGCGAGCACTGGAAGCGGTGCAGGGCCGACGGTTCCTGGGCGGAGTTCCAGCAGTCGGTGCTCGGACACCTGCTGCAGCGGCTCGGCCCGAGCGGCCACTACTGGCACGACGTCGGACGGCAGCTGGCCGGCGGGAGGACGGGTGTCGCCCCCACGGTCGGGGTTTCGGAGCGTCCTGCGAGGAGCGGCCGCGATTTCACGGTGTTGAGCACGGTCGGGATGAGCCGCCAACGCATGCCCACGGTCGAGCTGTACGAGGACGATGTCGCGCCCTACGCGCGGATCGAACTCGCCGTCGCCAGCACGCTCCCCAGCCAGAAGGCCGGCAGCATCTTCCCCTGGCTGGCTCAGTACCCGTGGCGGTCGGTGACGTGGTTCGCCCCCGGGGACGTCGTCAAGTGGTACCACGAAGCCCGCACGTTCCCCCTGAGCAGCGGCGAGTCGTCCTGGGAGGGCGTGCTGCTCCTGGACGACCCGAGCCGTCTGGCTGGCCCTGAGGCCCCCGCCATGGGCGGGTTCACGCTCAACGGGGATGCCGTCCGGTGGCTGTGGCTCGTCCCCATCACCGGCGAGGAGCACCGCTACGCGAAGAGCGAGGGATCGGACGCGCTGATCCGGCGCCTGGCGCAGCAGGGCCGCTCCTGGGTCATCTCTTAGGTCGGGAGGAACAGCTCCAGGAAAAGCCACACGACGGGGGCCGTCGCGACCAGCGAGTCGAGGCGGTCCATCACCCCGCCGTGGCCCGGTAGGAGCGTTCCCATGTCCTTGATGCCGAGATCCCGCTTGATCATCGACTCGACGAGGTCGCCTGCGGTCGCGGTGACCACGGCGGCGAGCCCGATGACGACGCCCTGCCAGACCTGCCCGCCGTCCAGCAGCCACCAGACGAGCCACCCGCCCACGGCCATGCACGTGATGGCGGAGCCGGTGACGCCCTCCCATGTCTTCTTGGGGCTGATCGTGGGGGCGAGCTTGTGCTTGCCCAGGAACGACCCCGCGAAGTAGCCGCCGATGTCGCTGGCGACGGTCGTCGCGATGAAGATGACGATGCGGTGGTCGCCGTCGTCAGGCCGCATGAGCAGCGCGACGATGCCGCCCATCAGCACCAGGTAGCCGGCCACGAACGACCCGGCGGCGACGTCCCGCACGTATCCGGCGGCGCCCTCGGTCATCCGCACCATCAGCAGCGCCAGCACCGTCAGGGACACCGCCGCCACCGTGGCGGTGGGCCCCCACACATACGAGACGACCGGTGTGCCCACCATGCCGGTGGCGACGGGGATGAACGGGACGCGGATGTCGCGGCTCTTGAACGCCTCGGTCAGCTCCCGCATGCCGAGGAAGAGGAACACGATCATCACGGCAAGGAAGATCTCCTTGACCGTGTAGAGCGACACCAGCACCAGCGCGCCCAGCGCGACGCCCACGCCGATGGCGAGCGGCAGGTTCCGGCCGGTCCTGCTCTCCCGCTTCCCCTCGGAAGCCCCAGCCGGCGCATCCGCGGACGCCTCGGAGGCCCCTTGCCTCAGGGGCGGGGCCGCGGCGGTGGCACCGACCGGCGGCGCCTCCTCGGCGGGGACGTCCTTCGAGGGACCGTCCTGCTCGGAGGGCGAGTCGAGCGCTTCTCCGGGGGGCGGGCCGGCCATGTCGACCTCCGGCTCGTCCGGGGAACCCGAGGGCTCCCCGGCATCGTCGAGTTCCATCAAACCTCGAGCAGTTCGGCCTTCTTGTGCTCGAGCAGCTCGTCGATCTGCGCAACGTAGCGGTGCGTCATGTCTTCGAGCTCCTTCTCGGCACGCCGTACCTCGTCCTCGCCGGCCTCGCCGTCCTTGGCGAGCTTGTCGAGGGTGTCCTTGGCGCGGCGCCGGATGTTGCGGATGGAGACCCGGCTCTCCTCGGCCTTGCTCCCGGCGACCTTGATGAACTCCCTGCGGCGCTCCTCCGACAGCTCGGGGAACACGACCCGGATGACGTTGCCGTCGTTGGTGGGGTTCACGCCGAGGTCGCTCTCGCGGATCGCCTTCTCCACCGCCTGCATGGACGACTTGTCGAAGACCTGGACGATGACCATCCGCGGCTCCGGCAGCGTGAACGACGCGAGCTGGTTGATCGGCGTCGGCGTCCCGTAGTACTCGGCGGTGATCTTGTTGAACATCGCGGGGGTTACCCGGCCGGTGCGGATGGCCTGGAAGTCCTCCTTGGCGACCGCGACCGCCTTCTCCATCTTCTCCTCGGCCTCGAGGAGGGTCTCGTCGATCACTGTGACTCCCATGTCATCTGGTCGGCCCTGGTTGTGCGGTTCCGCGGCGCGCCGGAGCGCCGCGGGGGCTGCGGTCAGCCCTGTGCCGGGCTGACCAGCGTGCCGATCTTCTCACCCCGGACGGCCCGGACGATATTGCCCTGCCCCATGAGGTCGAAGACCACGATGGGGAGAGCGTTGTCCATGCAGAGACTGATGGCCGTGGCGTCCATGACCTTCAGGCCCCGCTGTAGGACTTCACCGTAATCCAAATGGTCGAACTTGACCGCGTCTGGATTCTTCCGTGGATCGGCGTCGTACACACCGTCCACTTGGGTGGCCTTCAGTACCGCTTCTGCGCCGATCTCCAGGGCGCGCTGGGCGGCGGTGGTGTCGGTGGAGAAGAAAGGCTGCCCGAGACCCGCGCCGAAGATGACCACGCGGCCCTTCTCCAGGTGCCGGATGGCGCGCCGCGGAATGTACGGCTCGGCCACCTGGCTCATGGTGATGGCGGTCTGCACCCGCGTGTCCAGCCCCAGCTTCTCCAGGAAGTCCTGCAGGGCGAGGCAGTTGATGACGGTGCCGATCATCCCCATGTAGTCGGCGCGGCCGCGGTCCATGCCGCGCTCGGCCATCACGGCGCCGCGGAACATGTTGCCGCCGCCGCAGACGACCGCGACCTGCACGCCGTCCCGGACGGCCTCGGCGACGGCCTCGGCGACGTGCTGGACGACCTCGGGGTCGATGCCGAGCGGTTCGCGCCCGGCGAAGGCCTCGCCCGAGAGCTTCAGCAGCACCCGCTTCCAGCCGTCCCGGGGCGCGTGCCCGCGGGCGCCGTGCCCGTCGGACGACGAGGCCGCCGTCGCGCTAGTGGTCGTCTTGTCCGGCACGTCGGCGGCCTCCTCGTTCGTCGCGGTATCTCTCGGGTCCCTGTCTCCAGAGTGCCCCTACGCCTGCCCGACCTTGAACCGGGCGAAGCGGACGACCTTCACACCGGCCTCGTCGAGGACCTTGGCGATCGTCTTCTTGTTGTCCTTCACGAACGCCTGCTCCACGAGGACGAAGTCGCGGAAGTAGGCGTTCACCCGGCCCTCGACGATCTTGGGGATGGCCTTCTCGGGCTTGCCCTCGTCGCGGGTGAGCTGCTCGGCGAGCGCCCGCTCCTTCTCGATCACCTCGGCGGGGATCTCCTCGCGGGTGAGGTACTTCGGCGCCATCGCGGCGATCTGCTGCGCGACGTCCTTGGCGACCTCGGGGTTCTCCTTGTCCAGCTCGACCAGCACGCCGGTGGTCGGCGGCAGGGACGGGTCGGACTTGTGCAGGTAGCTGGCCACGTAGGCGCCCGTGAAGTGGGCGAAGCGGCGCAGCTCCAGCTTCTCGCCGATCTTGGCGCTGTTCTCCTCGATCAGGGCCTGGACGGTCTTGCCGGGCTCGATCTCGGCGGTCAGCAGGGCGGCCGCGTCGGCGGCGCCGCTGCCGGCGGCGAACTCGACAAGGCGCTGGGCCAGCTCGATGAACTGCGCGTTCTTGGCGACGAAGTCGGTCTCGCAGTTGAGCTCCAGCAGGGCGCCGTCGCCCGAGCCGTTGAAGTGCTCGGCGACGAGGCCGTTGGCGGCGGTGCGCTCGGCGCGCTTGCCGACGTCCTTGGCGCCCTTGAGGCGCAGCAGCTCCGTCGCCTTCTCGAAGTCGCCGTCCGCCTCGGTGAGGGCGTTCTTCACGGCCATCATGCCGGAGCCGGTCAGGTCGCGCAGCCGCTTGACGTCAGCGGCGGTGAAGTTGGCCATCGCTCTCTTCGCTTCTCTCGTCGTTGGTCGTGGACCCGCGACGGTCCCGGCGGCGCCCGTGCGGGGCCGCCGGGACCGCGGGATCAAGCCTGCTCGGCCTCGGCGGGCTTCGGCGCCTCGGCGGCCTCGTCGGCCGGCGCGGCCGCGGGGGCCTCCGCCGCAGCCTGCGGCTCGGCGCCCTCGGACGGCTTGTTCTCCAGCAGGTCGCGCTCCCACTCGGCCAGCGGCTCGGCGTTGCCGGCGGGGGCGGCGCCCTCGGCGGGCTTCTCGTCCCCTCCGGTCGCGGCGCCCGCGCGCGCGAGGAGGCCGTCGGCGACGGAGTCGGCGACCACGCGGGTCAGCAGGCTGACGCTGCGGATGGCGTCGTCGTTGCCCGGGACCGGGTAGTCGACCTCGTCGGGGTCGCAGTTGGTGTCGAGGATCGCCACGACCGGGATACCGAGCTTCTTGGCCTCGTTGACCGCGATGTGCTCCTTCTTGGTGTCCACGATCCAGATGGCGCTCGGAACCTTCGCCATGTCGCGGATGCCGCCGAGGGTGCGCTCCAGCTTGTCCTTCTCGCGGCGCAGGCCGAGCAGCTCCTTCTTGGTCATGCCGGAGCCGGCCACGTCGTCGTAGTTGATCTCCTCCAGCTCCTTGAGCCGGGTGAGCCGCTTGTGGACGGTGGAGAAGTTGGTGAGCATGCCGCCCAGCCAGCGCTGGTTCACGTAGGGCATGCCGACCCGGGTGGCCTGCTCGGCGATGGACTCCTGCGCCTGCTTCTTGGTGCCGACGAACAGGATCGTGCCGCCGTGGGCCACCGTGGCCTTGACGAACTCGAACGCGCGGTCGATGTAGGACAGCGACTGCTGCAGGTCGATGATGTAGATGCCGTTGCGCTCGGTGAGGATGAAGCGCTTCATCTTCGGGTTCCACCGGCGGGTCTGGTGGCCGAAGTGGACGCCGCTCTCAAGGAGCTGCCGCATGGTGACGACGGGTGCCATTGCCCGTGCTCTCCTTCTCTGGCCCTGCCGGGCCGCATTCGGTTGTCTGCCTGCGCCCGGGTGCGGCCCCACCGTCGCCGTGCGACGGACCTAGGGACTGCGCCCCACCGAGTGCGGTGGCATGCGGACGCGTGAAATCAGCCGCCGTGGGGCGTCCCACGCGGCCGGCCCGTTGCCGGGTCTGAGCCTGTCGTTCCGGGAGCGGCTTCTCGTCTCCCCACCCGGAGGCGGATCGATGACGGCCTGGCCCTGGCCGGTGTCCTTCCGGGCACCCCCACAGATTATCAGGGCGCCGACGCGTCCGGGCATCAACGGTCCGCGGGGTTATCCACAGTTCGCCGACCCCGTCGACGCGGCGCCGCGGGCCCGGCAGGCTGCGGTGCATGACGCTGCTCAGCCTGCTGCTCACCTGCGTGATCGCCGTCGGCGGACCCGGTCTGGACGCATGGCGCTGGCCGTTGGGCCCGCCCGCGCCGCGGGTGCTCCGGGGCTTCTCGCCGCCGTCCAGCCCGTGGGGGCCGGGCCATCGCGGGGTGGATCTCGCCGGCCGCCCCGGGCAGGCCGTCTACGCCACCGGGCCGGGGCGCGTCTCCTACGCCGACCGCCTGGCGGGGCGCGGCGTCGTGGCGATCGACCACGGGCCGCTGCGCACGACGTATCTTCCCGTCCGCCCGAGCGTGCATGTGGGACGCCTGGTCGCGTCCGGCACGCGCATCGGGGTCCTGGAGCGCGGCCGGCATTGCCGCGTCCCGTGCCTTCACTGGGGGCTGCGCCGCGGTGCCCTCTACCTCGACCCGCTCAACCTCGTCCAGCACCGGGTACGCCTCCTCCCCCAGTGGCCGCGCCGCTCTGCGAGCCCCTCGCCCGAACCGCCGGAGCCCCGAATGGCCCTGCGCGATGCGACCACGGCGACGGGCGGAGCGCTGACGGGCATGCTCCTGACACTGACCGCGGCCTTCGTCTGGCGCCGTACCCGTATCCGCTTCCGCCTCCACCGCCGCCGCCGTCACCCACCGGGCGTGATCAACCTGTCCCAAGAACGCCGCCTGCGCCGAACCCCCTGACACCCGAGGCCGCCGCCCCCCGCACGCGGGGGGCGGCGGCCCCCTCCAACGTCACGACCAGCCCCGGATTTCTCGCGCCTGGGCAGTACGGTCACGCGGCGGACGTGCCGTTGCTGGGGGCGGCGGGGGATACGAGCACCTCCAGGCATGATCGACGGATCCCGTTGATGAGCCTTGGTCAGCCAGTCGGGGAGATGCCGGGGGCGTCCGACTCCTCCATCACCCTCAGTCCGGGTGGGTGCTGCGGGGGTGGGCTTGGCGGTGAACCTGCTTCAGCCGTTCGGCTGAGACATGGGTGTAGAGCTGGGTGGTCTGGAGGGAGGCGTGGCCCAGGATCTCCTGGACGCTGCGCAGGTCGGCGCCGCCCTCTAGCAGGTGTGTGGCTGCGCTGTGGCGGAGCCCATGGGGGCTCAGGTCGGGGACCTGGCCGACCTCGGAGATCCGGTCGTGGACGATGCGGCGCGCGGTGGTCGGGTGGAGGCGTCCCCCGCGGACGCCCAGGAAGAGCGCGGGGCCGCTGTCCCCGGTGGCGAAGGAAGGGCGCCCCGCGCGAAGCCAGTCTTGGACGGCGCGGACGGCCGGTTCGCCTATCGGGACGATGCGTTCCCGTCCGCCCTTGCCGAGGACGCGGAGCGTCCTGCGCCCGGTGTCCAGGTCGTCGATGTCGAGTCCACAGAGTTCGCTGACACGGACGCCCGTGCCGTAGAGCACCTCCAGGACGGCCAGGTCACGGAGGCCGAGAGGGCCTTGGGCGTCCATGGTGTCGAGGAGGCGCGCCGCGTGCTCTTGGTTGAGGACGTCAGGGAGGTCACGCTGCCGCTTGGGGGCGCCCAGGAGCAGCCCTGGATCGTCCTGAAGGAGTCCCGTCCTGTGCAGGTGCCGGGTGAATGCGCGGGCGGCCGCCGTCCGGCGGGCCAGGGTGGCGCGGGAACGGCCTAGGGCGTGCTGGCGTGCGAGCCAGGCCCGCAGTAACGAGACGTCCAGGTCGGCGGGTTCGGTGACGCCGATGACGGCGGCATATGCGCACAGGTCGGCCAAATCGCCCAGATAGGCCCGCAGCGTGTGCGGCGACACGTCCCGTTCGGCGCTGAGATGGCGTCCGAAGTCGGCTACGGCGTCCTCCAGCGCGTTCGTCACATCCGCCACGCTGCGCCAACGATCCGGCCGGCGCAAGCACCGACGGGGGTGGCCCACGAATCGCCGCAAATCTCCAGGCGGGTTATCCACAGATTGTCGTTTCATGGCTACGCGTCGTCACCTCCCGGCAGTGTCGAAGCCGGAGGTGAGGAACCCGTGAACGCTCATATCGGTCTCGGCCGGCGCGGTGAGGACGCCGCCGTCGACTACCTCGTCGGCCTCGGCTGGACGATCCTCGACCGCAACTGGCGATGCCGCGAAGGCGAACTGGACATCGTGGCCCACGACGGGCGCAGGCACGTCGTCTGCGAGGTGAAGACGCGCAGATCCGCCCGGTTCGGCGATCCCGTCGAAGCGGTCACCACCGAGAAGGCGGCGCGGTTACGGCGGCTGGCCTGGCGGTGGGCCGCCGCCCACGGGGTCGGCGGCGCCCCCATGCGGGTCGACGTCCTCGGCCTGACCGGGGACGGCGACGGATTCTCGATCGACCACCTGCGGGAGGTGTGCTGATGACGCTCGCGAAGACCCGCTCGGTGTCGCTCGTCGGGGTGGACGGCTTCGTCGTCGACGTGGAGGCGGCCATCACCAGCGGCGTCCCCGGCCTGCATCTGGTCGGCCTCCCGGACACGGCGCTCAGCGAGGCCCGCGACCGCGTCCGCGCCGCCATCTTCAACTCCGGAGAAGACTGGCCCAACCGCCATGTCACGGTGTCGCTGTTCCCGGCGAGCATGCCGAAGAAGGGCTCCACGTTCGACCTCGCCATCGCCATTTCGCTGCTCGCGGCGGCGGAGGTCATCCCCGCGCGAAGCTGCGCCGGGATGGTGCTGATCGGCGAACTCGGCCTGGACGGCCGCATACGTCCGATCCAGGGGATACTCCCCGCCGTGCTGGCCGCCGCCAACCGGGGCTGCCGGACGGTCGTGGTCCCCCAGGCGAACGCCGCGGAAGCCGAACTCGTCCCCGGCATGCAGGTGGTGTCGGCGAGCACGCTGCGCGGGCTGCTGTGCACCCTGCGCGACGAGCCGCCGCCCATCGAGGAGGACGAGGAGGACGACTTCGCCCTTCCCCCCGACGGGTACGCCATCAGGCGGCAGGAGATCTCGCCCGATCTGGATCTGGCCGACGTCCGGGGGCAGGCCGAGGCCCGCCGCGCGCTGGAGATCAGCGCGGCGGGAGGGCACCACCTGTTCTTCGCCGGGCCGCCGGGCTGCGGCAAGACGATGCTGGCGGAGCGGCTGCCGACGCTGCTGCCGCCCCTGGAACCCGAGATCGCGCTGGAGGTCACCGCGATCCACTCGGTCGCCGGAACCCTCCGCCCGGGTCAGCCGCTGATCACCCAGCCGCCGTTCTATGCCCCGCATCACACCGCCTCGCGGGCGGCGATGGTCGGCGGCGGGTCGGGCCGGGTTCTGCAGCCGGGCGCCGTGTCCCTCGCGCACCGGGGGATCCTTTTCCTGGACGAGGCGCCGGAGTTCCAATTGGGGACGCTGGACGCCCTGCGCCAGCCCCTCGAAGAGGGCGTCGTCCGCATCTCCCGCATCGAGGGCATCGCGCAGTTCCCCGCACGGTTCACGCTCGTCCTCGCGGCGAACCCGTGCCCGTGCGCCGCGGCAAAGCAGATCGACTGCTCCTGCGCCCCGGGCGTCCGCCGCAAGTACGCCGGCCGCGTGACCGGCCCGCTCCTCGACCGCATCGACCTGAAACTGGAGCTGACACCGGCCAGCCGGGCCGAACTCCGCTACGACCTGGAGTTCGCCGAGTCCAGCAAGGTGGTGGCCGAACGCGTCCAGCTCGCCAGGGAACGGACGCGCCACCGCCTCGCCGGCACCCCGTGGCGTTCGAACTCCGAGGTCCCCGGCCCGGAGCTGCGCAAGCGCTTCACCCCCTCCGCGGAGGCGATGCGGGCGGCCGACGAGGCCCTGCAGCGGGGCACGCTGAGCGCACGCGGCCTCGACCGCATCCTGCGGGTCGCCTGGACCATCGCCGACCTGGCAGGCCACGACGAACCCGGGCCGGACGACGTCGGCGGCGCGCTCGCCCTGTGGTCCGCGGGGCGCCAATGAGCGACGAGAGAACCGCCCGCGCCACCCTCACCGCCGTCGCCGAGCCCGGCGACGCGTTCCTCAACCGCATCATCGACCACTGCGGCCCGGAGGGGGCCCTCGAAGCGGTCCGCACGGCTCGGCTCCCCAGCTCCATCGACGCCACTCCCAAGGAGGTCCGGCGCCTCGGCCAATGGCGGATCCGCCTCATCGCCGCGGAACCCGACCAGGACATGGCGGTCTGCGCCCAGTTCCGCGGCCGCCTGATCTGCCCGGGAGATCCCGAATGGCCGACGACCCTCGACGATCTCGGCACCGGACGCCCCTACGCGCTGTGGCTGCGCGGTCCCGGCGACCTGCGCTACTCCTGCCTGCGTTCGGTCGCCGTCGTCGGTTCCCGCGCCGCGTCCCCCTACGGACTGCGCGCCGCCGCCGACTTCGCGTCCGACCTCGCCGACGGCGGCTGGACGGTGATCTCCGGCGGCGCCCTCGGGATCGACGCGGCCGCCCACCGGGGTGCGCTGGCCGCGGACGGCCCGACCGTCGCGGTCCTCGCCAACGGGGTGGACGTCCCCTACCCGGCGTCCAACGAGGGGCTGTTCGCCGAGATGGCGCGGCGGTCCCTGCTGGTGAGCGAGTCGCCGCCGGGGACCCACCCGCACCGGCTGCGGTTCCTCGTCCGCAACCGGGTGATCGCGGCGCTGTCCCGCGGCACGGTCATCGTCGAGGCGGAGGCCCGCAGCGGCGCCCTGAACACGGCCGGCTGGGCGTCCAGACTCGGCCGGGTGGTGATGGCCGTGCCCGGGCCGATCACGTCCCGCTCCTCGGTCGGCTGCCACCGGCTCCTGCGGGAGGAGGGCGTCACGCTGGTCACGCGCCCCGAGGAGATCATCGAGGCGGTGGGGCGCATCGGCGCCGACCTGGCGCCACCGCCCAGCACCCCCGTCCTCGCCCGCGACCGCCTCGAACCGGTCACCAGGTCCGTCCTGGAGGCGCTCCCGGCCCGCGGCGCGGCCGGCCCCGCGCAGCTCGCCGTCAAGGCGGGCGTCGACCTGACCACGGTCAACGCGAAACTGGGCCTCCTGTCGGCGGCCGGCTTCATCGAACGCGCCCCCTCCGGCTGGCGCCTCACGAAGTCCGGGAAATCCCCCAATGGCCCAGCCGAAGAACCCAACATCCCGGACTCTCCGCCCGAGGAGCCGAAATGACCCCGAGCCCGCTTCAGGAAGAGAAATCCGCGCCGGCGAGCACCGAGGCCACGGGACTCGGAGAAAGCCGCGGACGTCCACCGATCGCGGGCTACTCCTCAGAGGGGAGTTCGAAATCGCTCTTGGCGAGTTCTTCGACGTTCACGTCCTTGAACGTGACAACACGCACATTCTTGACGAAGCGGGCAGGGCGGTACATGTCCCAGACCCACGCGTCCTGCATCGTGACCTCGAAGAAGACATCGCCGGTATCGGTGTTGCGCACCTGAAGGTCGACGGAGTTCGTGAGGTAGAACCTGCGCTCGGTCTCGACGACGTAGCTGAACAGGCCGAGGACGTCGCGGTACTCGCGATAGAGCTGCAGCTCCATCTCGGTCTCGTACTTCTCGAGCTCCTCGGCGCTCACGCTCGTGCCCCTTCCGCGCGGCCTTCGCCGGAGACCTCCCCCTCGGTCTCCTCCCCCAAGCCCACATCTCCATTGTTGCGCAAGGCCCGCCCGACGTTGACGTAGGAGAACCGATGCTCTGGACACGGACCGTGCGCGGTGAGCGCCTCGCCGTGCGCGCGGGTCACGTAGCCCTTGTGGACGTCGAAACCGTACTGGGGGTACCGCTCGTGGAGCTCCACCATGATCCGGTCCCGGGTGACCTTGGCGACGATGGACGCCGCCGCCACGCACGCCGCGGCCTGGTCGCCTTTGATCATCGCCAGGCCGGGGACGTCCAGCCCCGGCACGCGGAAGCCGTCGCTGAGGACGTAGGCGGGCCGCTTGTCCAGGGCGGCCAGGGCCCGCCGCATCCCGGTGACATTGCACCGGTGGAGGCCGATCCGGTCGATGTCGTGGCACGGGATGACGATCGCGCTCCACGCGTACGCGCGCTCGGTGATCTCCGCGTACAGCTCTTCGCGACGCGCGGGGGTGAGCAGCTTGGAGTCGGTGAGACCGTCGATCCTTCCGCGTCCTCCCTGCAGGATCACCGCTGCCACCACGAGCGGCCCCGCGCAGGCCCCGCGCCCCGCCTCGTCGACGCCGGCCACGGGGCTGAACCCGCCATGGGCCAAGGCGCGCTCGAACGCGAACAGCCCTGCGTCCCGGCGGGGGGTGAAGCGGAGAGGACGTCCCTTCATGCTCCGCAGCGTACGTCCACGCACCGACGCCTCGCTCCGATTGCCCGCGATAGCCCACCATGTCCACTCCCGAACCACGACAGACTTCGCGAAACACCAGCGCACGCGAGGCAACAGGCGGCGCGAACACACGACCAAGCGCCCTCGCCTGTCCGACTCGCTCTCCGGGTGCCGTGCGCCCGACCCCCATTTGTGGGCGGGCGGGTGGCAGGCAGCTGGAAGCGGCACCTGGGAGGCGGCCCGGGCCGTTGTGGTCGCGGAGTGTGGGCTGCCGCAGTTCCGCCGGGGCGGCGGCCGGCCGTGCGCAGGCCGTGCGTGGGGCCGTGCGTGGGGCGTGCGTGGGGCGTGCGTGGGGCCGTGCGTGGCCGGGGCCGTTTGTGCTTGCGGTGGTTGGGACCTCGGTCAGGTGGCTTTCAGCCGACGGCGGCGCAGGTAGGCGAGGGGGAGGGTGCAGAGGGCGCCGAGGGCGTACGGAGTGGCGGGGAGGGCGGCGGCCGCCGGCTTCTCCAGGCCGCGCTGCTTGAAGGTGCCGGGGATCGGAAGGGTGCTGATGCGGTCGAGGGGCCAGACGATGACGAAGGCGCGGCCGATGACGCGGTCGATGGGGATCGTGCCGCCGCCCGGGTCGCCGCGGTGGGAGCGGGAGTCGTAGGAGAGTTCGCGGTGGTCGCCCATGACCCAGAGCTGGCCCGGCTTCACGGTGACGTCGAACGGGTCGTTGGACGGCTTGTTCTGCTCGTGCGTGATCGGGTCGGTGAAGATGTAGGACTTCTCGTCGAGGGGGACGCCGTTGACGGTGACGCGGCCCTGGGCGTCGCAGCACTTGACGTGGTCGCCGGGGATGCCGATGACGCGCTTGATGTAGTCCTTCTCGTTGGGCGCCACGCCGAACGCGGTGCCGACGGCGCGCAGCGCCTTGGAGACCGGGTTGCCGGGCTCGTCCACCTGGACTTCGGGGTCCCAGGAGTCGAGGCCGTTGAAGACGATCACGTCGCCGCGGGCGATGTCCCGGGTGTGGTACACGATCTTGTTGACGAGGACGCGGTCGCCGACCTGGAGGGTGTTCTCCATGGAGCCGGACGGGATGTAGAACGCCTGGACCGCGAAGGCCTTGATGACGAGGGCCAGCACGACGGCGACGACGATGAGGACGGGGAGTTCCTTCCAGAACGATCCCTGCTTCTTCTGCTTCTTACCGCCGTCTTCGGAGTCCTCGGCCGAGTCCACTGGCTCCTTCTCTTCGGGCACCGCGCCCTCGGCTTCGGATCGCACGTCTCTCCGATCGTCCTCGTCAGTCATCAGAGCGAAAGCCTAGCGCCGCGGGGCCTGCGGGACGCCGCCCGCGGGCGTGTCGCGGGCGTCAGCAGCGCTCGCGCCGGTCCGGAACGGGCAACGCCCCGGGCACCCTCGCGGGTTCCCGGGGCGTCGTGGTCCATCGGCTCAGTGCTCGCGCTTCTCCTTGATGCGGGCCGCCTTGCCGCGGAGGTTGCGCAGGTAGTAGAGCTTGGCGCGGCGCACGTCGCCGCGGGTGACGACCTCGATCTTGTCGATCGACGGGCTGTTGATCGGGAAGGTCCGCTCGACGCCGACGCTGTAGCTGACCTTGCGGACGGTGAACGTCTCGCGCGCGCCGCCGCCCTGCCGCCGGATCACCACGCCCTGGAAGACCTGGATACGGCTACGGTTTCCCTCGGTGACGCGCACGTGCACCTTGAGCGTGTCGCCCGGACGGAAGTCCGGGACGTCGGTGCGCATCGCCTTCTTCTCGATCTCCTGGATCAGGGTGTGCATCGCAGCTGTTCCTCGTGGTCGAACGCGGGCGTCGAGAGGCCCCGGTGGGATGTTCATGGGGGCGTCGCGCCGCGGGAAGTGGTCTTGGGGTGCCGTGCGCTGTGGAGGCACGGACGCTCTAGTCTGCCATACCTTCGGAGTCAACCGGAAAACCGGCCTCGCGCAGGACCGCGCGGTCCCGGTCGTCGAGGTCCTCCGGTGCGAGGCGGGCGAGCAGTTCGGGGCGGTGCCGGGCGGTCCGGCGGAGCGCCTCGTCGCGCCTCCAGCGGGCGATCGCGCCGTGGTGGCCCGACAGGAGGACGTCCGGAACCGGCCGATCCCGCCAGACGGGGGGCTTGGTGTAGACGGGGCCCTCCAGGAGCGACTCCATGGCGCCCGGGGCGAAGGAGTCGTCCGCGACGGAGTCGGCGTTGCCGAGCACGCCGGGCACGAGCCGCGCGATCGCCTCGATCATCACCAGGACGGCGACCTCGCCGCCGGCGAGGACGAAGTCGCCGAGGCTGACCTCGTCCACGGGCATGCGGGTGCGGGCCTCCTCGGCGACGCGGGAGTCGATGCCCTCGTAGCGTCCGCAGGCGAACACCAGCCAAGGCTCTTCCGCGTGCCGCACCGCGTCGGCCTGCGTGAACGGCCGCCCGCTCGGCGTCGGAATGATCAGCCGCGGCACCGCCCCAGACGCTCCGCCCCCATTTGACGCCTCTTCAGTCGCCGACGCGGCACCGCCAGCCGATTGATCCCCACCGGCCGACGCGGATCCGCCGGCCGACACGTCCCCGGGGCCCGACGAAACGCCGCCAGGCGACTGCCCCCCACCGGCCGAGACATCCCCAGGATCCGGCGAAACGCCGCCGGGCGACTGGTGCCCGCCGGTCGGCACGTCCCCGGGGCCCGACGCGGTGTCGGTGGGGGACGCGTGGCCACCTGGTCCGGCGGGCTCCGGGGCGCCGGGTGACTGGGTGTTGGAGAGTGACGCGTGTCCGGCGGCGGGTGTGGCCTCGGTGGCCGACGGCCGCCCGTGGTTTTCGGGAGGGGGTGGGGCGATGGCGTCCAGGGCTTCGCCCCAGGGGTCGGGTTTCATGACCATGCCGGGGCCGCCGCCGTAGGGGGTGTCGTCGACGGTGCGGTGGCGGTCGTGGGTCCAGTCGCGCAGGTCGTGGACGCGGACGTCCAGCAGGCCGGCGCGGCGGGCCTTGCCCAGGAGGGAGAGGTCGAGGGGGGCGAAGTACTCGGGGAAGATCGTGACGATGTCGATTCTCATGGTTCGTCGAGCAGTCCGGGGGGCGGGTCGATGACGAGCCGCCCCCCGGGGACGTCCACCTCGGGGACGAGCGCGGCCACGAACGGCACGAGCTTCTCCCCGCCGGGGCCGCGCACGACGAGGAGGTCCTGGCCGTGGTGCAGCACGTCGGCGACGGCGCCGACGTCGGCGCCGTCCGCGGTGACCACGGCGAGGCCGATCAGCTCCTGGTCGTGGAAGTCGTCCGGGTCGGCGGACGGGGGGATGTCACCGGGGTCGACGACGAGCCACGTGCCGCGCAGGGCCTCGGCGGCGTCGCGGTCGCCGATCCCGGCGAAGCGCACGAGCAGGCGTCCCGAATGCCAGCGGGTCCGCTCGACGGTGAGCGGACCAGCGGCGCCGGGGTCGGTGGCGATCTCGGTGCCCGCGGCGAACCGGATGTCCGGCTCGTCCGTGCGGACGTCGATGGTCACCTCGCCGCGGACCCCGTGCGGCCGTCCGATACGTCCCACCACGAGCGGTTCGCTCATCGGAACGCCACTCAGCGGACCTCGTTGACGTCGAGCAGGTCAACGCGCACGTAGCGGCCCCCGGAGAGGGCGCTGATCACCGTGCGGAGGGCCTTGGCGGTGCGGCCGCCGCGGCCGATGACCTTCCCGAGGTCCTCGGGGTGCACGCGCACCTCCAGGACCCGGCCGCCCCGGATCCGGCGGGCGCGGACCCGGACGTCGTCCGGGTTCTCGACGATCCCGCGGACCAGGTGCTCGAGCGCTTCTTCGAGCACTGTCAGCCCTCGCTCTTGGCTTCGTCGGTCTCGGCGGCCTTGGCCTCGGACTTCTTCGGCTCGGCCTTCTTCTTGCCGCGGGTCGCGGTGCCGGCGGCCTCGTCCTCGCCCAGGGACTCCTTGACGGCGGCCTCGAAGGCGGCCTTCTTGTCGGGCTTGGGCTCGGCGACCTTGAGGGTGCCCTCGGCGCCCGGCTCGCCCTTGAACTTCTGCCAGTCGCCGGTGATCTTCAGCAGGTTCAGGACGGGCTCGGTCGGCTGCGCGCCGACGCCGAGCCAGTACTGCGCCCGCTCGGAGTCGATCTTGATGAGCGAGGGCTCCTGCTTCGGCTGGTAGAGGCCGATCTCCTCGATGGCGCGCCCGTCCCGCTTGGTGCGGGCGTCGGCCACGACGATCCGGTACTGCGGGTTCCGGATCTTCCCCAGACGCTTGAGCTTGATCTTGACTGCCACGGGTGTGGTGTACTCCGATTTCATAACTGGGTGGACGAGCCCGCGCCAGGTGGGGAACACCGGCTCACGGCCGCCCGATGGACTCCGGCCGCGCAGGACGAGAGAGGGCGCCTCGCGGTTCCGGGTTTCCAGCCTGTCATTCTGCCAGACGTTCGGCGCGAAGGTGCAATCGCAAGGCCCCGTGTCCCCGACTCGCCCGCCATGGCGCCGCGGGGACCGCGGGGCCCGCGGTCACTTCTTCTTGCGGTTCTGCAGTTTGCCCAGGTCGGGCATCTGGAAGCCCGGCGGGAGCCGGCCCGCGAGGCCGGGGGGAAGTCCGTCCTGGCCGGCGCCGCCGGGGCCGCCGAGGCCCGGCGGGAGCGACTGGGGCATGCCGTCCGCGGCGGGCTGCCGGTTCTTGCCGGCGGCGCGCTTGCGCGGGTCGCCGCTGCGCTGCTTGCCCTTCCGGTTCTTCTTGGCTGCCGCCTTCGCCGCCTTCTTCCGCCCGCCGGGCATGCCGGGCAGCCCCATGCCGCCGGCCATCTGGCGCATCATCTTCTGCGCGTCGAAGAACCGGGTGACGAGGCTGTTGACCTCGCCGACGGACACGCCGGAGCCCTTGGCGATGCGGGCGCGGCGGGAGCCGTTGATGATCTTGGGCTGGGCGCGCTCCTGCGGGGTCATCGAGCGGATGATCGCGGCGATGCGGTCCAGGTCCTTGTCGTCGATCTGGCTGATCTGGTCGCGGACCTGCCCCATGCCCGGCATCATCCCGAGCAGGTTCCCGATCGGGCCGAGCTTGCGGATCATCATCATCTGCTCGAGGAAGTCCTCGAGGGTGAAGTCCTCGCCCGACGCGAACTTGGTGGACATCTTCTCGGCCTGCTCGGCGTCGAACGCCTGCTCGGCCTGCTCGATCAGGGTGAGGATGTCGCCCATGTCGAGGATCCGGCCCGCCATGCGGTCGGGGTGGAAGACGCTGAAGTCCTCCAGCTTCTCGCCCGTCGAGGCGAACATGATCGGGCGCCCGGTGATGTGCCGGACCGACAGCGCCGCGCCGCCGCGCGCGTCGCCGTCGAGCTTGGTGAGGACGACGCCGTCGAAGCCGACGCCGTCCATGAACGCCTGGGCGGTGTTGACCGCGTCCTGGCCGACCATGGCGTCCACGACGAAGAGGATGTCGTCGGGCTGGACGGCGTCGCGGATGTCGATGGCCTGCTGCATCATCTCCGCGTCGACGCCGAGGCGGCCCGCGGTGTCGATGACGACGATGTCGTGCTGGGCGTGCCGGGCCTGGTCGAGCGAGCGGCGCGCCACGTCGACCGGGTCGCCGACGCCGCTGCCCGGCTCGGGCGCGAACACCGGCACCCCGGCCCGCTCGCCGACGACCTGGAGCTGCTGGACGGCGTTGGGCCGCTGCAGGTCGGCGGCCACCAGCATCGGGGTGTGGCCCTCCTGCTTCAGCCACCGGGCGAGCTTGCCGGCGAGGGTGGTCTTGCCTGCGCCCTGCAGACCCGCGAGCATGATCACCGTGGGCGGCGTCTTGGCCAGCCGGAGCCGGCGGGTCTCGCCGCCGAGGATCTCGATGAGCTCCTCGTTGACGATCTTGACGACCTGCTGCGCCGGGTTCAGCGCCTGCGAGACCTCCGCGCCGGCGGCCCGCTCCTTGACCTGCGCGATGAAGTCCTTGACGACGGGCAGCGCGACGTCGGCCTCGAGCAGCGCGATCCGGATCTCGCGGGCCGTCGCGTTGATGTCGGCCTCGGAGAGCCGGCCCTTGCTGCGCAGGGACGAGAAGACCGTCGTCAACCGGTCGGAGAGCGTCTCGAACACGTGTCTGGACCGTCCTTGGAAAGCTTCTGGGATCGCTATCAGCGTATAGGGTCACCGGCCCGGCCCGCCCGCCTCGCCGGACCCGTTCCCGGAGGCTCCGCGACGCGCCCGCGCCGGAGCCGCCGCCGCTTCAACGCAGGGCGGCGAGGACCTCTTCCCGGACGGCGGCGAGCGCGGCGGGGTCGTCGAGCGGGCGCCCCGCCCCGTCCACCACGTAGAAGACGTCCACCGCCTCGGCCCCGAGGGTGTCGACCTGGGCCGCGCGCACCTGCAGCCCGCACGCCCCGAGCGCCTGCCCGACCCGCCACAGCAGGCCGGGGCGGTCGTGGGCGCGCACCTCGATGACGGTCGCCGTCCGCGAGGCGTCGTCCACGATCATGACCCGCGGCGGGGGCGCCGCCGCCCCGGGCCGCACCCGCACCGACCGCGCCCTGCGCTCCAGCCGCCCCGCCACGTCGAGCCGCCCCGCGAGCATGAGCCGCAGGTCCGCCTCCAGCCCGGCCGGATCGGGCGGCGCCCCGAACTCCGGCACCGCCGTGAAGTCGAGCACCGCGGTCCCCGCGCCGTCCCCGGCCTCCCCCGCCCCGGTGTCCGCGGGCGCGGCGGCGTGCGGGGAGGAGGTGGTCCGGGCGGTCTTGACGGCCAGGCGGTGCAGGGCGAGGACGCCGGCGGCGCGCCAGAGGAGGCCGGGGCGGTCGGGGGCGGCGATGGTGATGCGGGAGCCCGCGACGCGGACCGCCGCGCCGTCGTGGCGGGCCAGGGCCAGGTGGTCCGGTGAGGGGTCGGGGGCGGGCGGGGGCGTGCCGCCGGAGAGGGCGGCGGCGGCGCGGCGGGCGAGTTCGGCGACGAGGCCGGCCTTCCAGGCGCCCCAGGCGGCGGGCCCGGTCGCGGTTCCGTCGGCGATCGCGAGGGCGGCGAGGAGGTCGAGGATCTCGCGTT
This sequence comes from Actinomadura sp., assembly GCF_044508335.1. Lineage (NCBI taxonomy): Bacteria > Bacillati > Actinomycetota > Actinomycetes > Streptosporangiales > Thermomonosporaceae > Actinomadura > Actinomadura sp. Next base: position 109,389 of record NZ_JBIQHY010000002.1, on the reverse strand, counting down.
CGCGGCCCGGCACCTCCGACACGGCGGCGGTGACGGTCTGGACGGTCACCGGGTCGTCGATGTCCCGGCGGGTCGCGGTCTCGGGGAGCAGCAGGTGGTGGCGGACGAGCGTTTCGAGTACGCGCACGTCGTCGTCGGGGAAGCCGAGACGGGCGCCGAGGTCGCGGACGACGACGGCGCCGCCGGCCGAGTGGTCGCCGGGCCATCCCTTGCCGATGTCGTGCAGGAGGGCGCCGACGAGGAGCAGGTCGGGGCGGGCGACCTCGCGGGTGAGGGCGGCGGCGCCGGCGGCGGTCTCCACGAGGTGGCGGTCGACGGTGAAGCGGTGGATCGGGTTGCGCTGCGGGCGGTTGCGGACGCGTTCCCAGTCGGGCAGCAGCCGGACGATCAGCCCGGCCTGGTCGAGGGCCTCCCAGACGGCGATGGCGGCGGGACCGGCGCCGAGCAGGGAGACGAGCGCGTCGCGGGCGCCGGCGGGCCACGGCGCGGGCGGCAGCGCGGCGTGCTCGGCGAGCCTCGCGACCGTGGCGGGAGCGAGCGGGAGGCCGGCCTGCGCGGCGGCGGCGGCGACGCGCAGGACGAGGACGGGGTCGCCGAGGTCGGCGTTGCGCGCGAGGACGACCTCGCCCTCGTGCTCGACGGCGCCGTCCCCGACGGGGCGCCGCTGGATCGCCCGCCGGCGCCCGGTGGCCGGGGTGGGGAGCCGGCCGGGAACGCCCTGGGAGCCGCGGGGCCGGGTGACGCGGTCCACTCGGCGCCACATGTTGGAGCCCGCGTAGGTGATCGTGCGGGCGGCCTCCACGATCGAGCGCTGCAGGGCGTCGGCGTCCAGCAGGCCGAGGGCGCGGGCCACGGCCTGCTGCTCCTGCAGGACGAGCCGGTCGGTGGCGCGGCCGGTGGTCTCGTGCAGGGCGTGGCGGACGTCGAGGAGCAGGTCGTGGGCGGCGCGGACGCGGCCGTCCGGGCCGGACGCCACCCAGGACGCGGCGACCGCGTGCATGACATGGACGTCGCGCAGGCCGCCGTGGGCCTCTTTGACGTCGGGTTCCAGGAGGAAGGCCAGCTCCCCCTTGGCCTCCCAGCGGTCGCGGCACATCGCCGACAGCTCGGGCAGCCGGACGGCGGCGTCGGCGCGCCAGTCGGCGAGGACGGCGGCGCGCAGTTCGTCCACGAGGGTGTGGTCGCCCGCGATGCGCCGCGCCGACAGCAGGCCGAGGGCGGCCTTCATGTCGCCGCGCGCGACGGTCCGCGCCTCGTGGACGGTGCGGACGGAGTGGTCGAGCCGCGTCCCGGAGTCCCAGAGCGGGTACCAGACCCGGTCCGCGATCCCGGCGATGTCGGGGCGGCCGCGGTGCAGCAGGACGAGGTCGAGGTCGCCGCCGGGGGTCAGCTCGCGGCGCGCGTGGCTGCCGACCGCGACGAGCGCGACCCCCACCCCGTCCGCGTCGCAGGCGGCGGCCAGGAGGGAGGCGAGGCGGCGGTCCAGGTCGGCGGCGCGTGCGGCCCGCGCCGCCGCCAGGGCGTCGCGGGCCGCCTGCGCACCGCCGGCCTCGGTGATGGGCACGGGGCGTCCTAGAGGGCTTCCGGGCCGGTCTCGCCGGTGCGGACGCGGACGACGGTGTCGACCGGCACCGCCCACACCTTGCCGTCGCCGATCTTGTCGGTGCGGGCGGCGCGGACGATCACGTCGATGATGTCGTCGGCGTCCTCGGCGTCGACCAGGATCTCCACCCGCAGCTTGGGCACGAGGTCGACCTGGTACTCGGCCCCCCGGTAGACCTCGGTGTGGCCCTTCTGCCGCCCGTAGCCGCTGGCCTCGCTGACGGTCATGCCCTTGACCCCGAAGGTCTCCAGGGCCTTCTTGACCTCGTCCAGCTTGAACGGCTTGATGACCGCCGTGATGAGCTTCATCCTCACGCCTCAACCTTCTTCGCGGGGGCGGCGGGCGCCGCCGCGGTCGCCCCGGAGCCGATGCCCGCGCGGATGGTGCCGAAGTCGTAGGCGGTCTCCGCGTGCGCCGTGCTGTCGATGCCGGCGGCCTCGTCGTCATCGCTGATCCGGAAGCCCATCGTCAGGTCGATGACCTTCGCGATCAGGAAGGTCACGACGAACGAGTAGGCGAGGGTCGCCAGGACGGCGACGGCCTGCTTGCCGAGCAGCCCGAGCCCGCCGCCGGCGAACAGCCCGTCCGCGCCGCCGTCGTTGACCGCGGTGGTGGCCAGGAGGCCGATCAGCAGCGCGCCGACGATCCCGCCGACCATGTGGACGCCGACCACGTCGAGCGAGTCGTCGTACCCGAGCCGGTACTTGAGGCCCACCGCGAACGCGCACACCGCGCCGGCGACGAGGCCGAGGACGATGGCGCCGAGCGGGGTGATGAACGCGCAGGCGGGGGTGATGGCGACCAGCCCGGCGACGACGCCGGAGGCGATGCCGAGCGTGGTGGAGGCGCCGTCGCGCAGCTTCTCCACGACGATCCAGGCGAACGCGGCGGCGCAGGTCGCGGCGAGCGTGTTGATGAACGCGACGGCCGCGGTCTCGCCGGCCGCGAGGGCGGAGCCGGCGTTGAACCCGAACCACCCGAACCACAGCAGCCCGGCGCCGAGCAGCACGAACGGCAGGTTGTGCGGGCGCATCGGCTCCTTCGGCCAGCCCTTGCGCTTGCCGAGGACGATCGCCAGCGCGAGCGCCGCGACGCCGGCGTTGATGTGGACGACCGTGCCGCCCGCGAAGTCGAGTGCGCCGAGGTCGAACAGCCAGCCCGCCTTGCCGCCGTCCTGGCCGTCCGACCACCACACCCAGTGCGCGATCGGGAAGTACACGAGCGTGGCCCAGACCAGGGCGAACACGACCCAGGCGCCGAACTTGGCGCGGTCGGCGACGGCGCCGCTGATCAGCGCGACGGTGATGATGGCGAACGTCGCCTGGAACGCCACGAACACCAGCTGCGGGATGCCCGTGCCGTCGTCGGCCGTCGCCGCGTTCTCCAGCCCGACGAGCCCCCAGTCGCCGAAGCCGCCGACGAACGAGCTGAGCGGGCCGCCGTCGCCGAAGGTGAGGGAGTAGCCGTAGACGACCCACGCCATCCCCACCACGGCGATGCTGACGAAGCTCATCATCATCATGTTGAGCACGCTCTTCGCGCGGCTCATGCCGCCGTAGAAGAAGGCCAGCCCGGGTGTCATCAGCAGGACGAGCGCGGTACTCGTCAGCATCCAGGCGGTACTACCGCTGTCGATCTTCATCTCTCTGAGAGCCCCTCCTCGCCAGGGAACTTCGAACTGCTCAGAGACTCGACCTCGGCGGTTTCGCCCGCGGGACCCCCACGTTTCCACGGTGTGAAAACCGACACCGGCGTGTTTCGCAGGTGTTTCTAAATCCTCACATGTCGTAATTCGCTGATCGGCGGGCGGTCCCGGCCCCCGCAAACCCCGCGCGGCCGGCGTCCCCGGCCGCCCGGACCCTGCGCCGCCCGGACCCTGCGCCGCCCGGACCCTCCGCCGCCCGGACCCTCCGCGGCCCGGACTCTCCGCCGCCAGGGATTCTCAGTCGCCCAGGATCGCGTCCACGAACGCCTCCGGCTCGAACGGGGCGAGGTCGTCCGGCCCCTCCCCCAGCCCGACCAGCTTGACCGGGACGCCCAGCTCCCGCTGCACCTGGACGACGATGCCGCCCTTCGCGGTGCCGTCGAGCTTGGTCAGCACGACGCCCGTCACGTTGACGACCTCGGCGAACACGCGCGCCTGCTGCATGCCGTTCTGCCCGGTCGTCGCGTCCAGGACGAGCAGGACCTCGTCCACGGCGGCCTGCTTCTCCACGACGCGCTTGACCTTGCCCAGCTCGTCCATCAGCCCGGTCTTGGTGTGCAGCCGGCCCGCGGTGTCGATGATCACCACGTTGACCTTGCTCTCGATGCCCTGCCGGACCGCGTCGAACGCGACGCTCGCCGGGTCGGCGCCCTCGTCCTTGCGGACGACCTGCGCCCCGACGCGCGCCCCCCACGTCTCCAGCTGGTCGGCGGCGGCGGCGCGGAAGGTGTCGGCGGCGCCGAGCAGCACCGTGTTGCCGTCGCCGACGAGGACGCGGCCGAGCTTGCCGCAGGTGGTGGTCTTGCCGGTGCCGTTGACGCCGACGACCATGAGCACCGCCGGGCGGTCGCCGGCCGCCTCGGTGCGCAGCGAGCGGTCCAGGTCCGGGCCGATCTGCTTGATCAGCTCCTCCCGGAGCAGCTCCCGGACCTCCGCCGCGGTGCGGGTGCCGAGCACCTGGACGCGGGTCCGCAGGTCGTCGGTGACCTGCCGGGCCACGGCGGTGCCCATGTCCGCGGTGATGAGGGTGTCCTCGATCTCCTCCCAGGCGTCCTCGTCGAGCGTGTCGCGCGACAGCAGGCCGAGGAGGGTCTTGCCGAACGTGTTCTGGGAGCGCGCGAGCCGCGCCCGCAGCCGGACCAGCCGGCCCGCGCCCGGCGGCGGCTTCTCGATCTCGACCGTGGGCCGCGGCGCCGGCACCTCGGCCGGCGGCGCCCGCTCGATCGTGGGGGCTCCGGCCTCCGCCTCGTCGGCGGCGGTCGCGCCGCCGGTCCGTTCCGTCGGACGCTCAACCGGCGGGCGCGGGCGGGTGCGGCGGGGCCGCAGCAGGGTGATGCCGCCGACGATCAGCGCGACGGCGGCCAGCGCGGCGATGACGATCAGATATTCCATAGCGCCCCCAGTTTTCCATGCTCACCCCGGGGGACGGTCCGGGTGACCGGTCCGGGTGATCAGTCCGGCGCTCCCCGGGGCAGCGATGCCCGCTCGGAGGACTCCCATTCGTCGACGTTGCGGAGCAGGGCCTCCAAGTAGGAGCGCAGGTGGGTGCGGTAGACGTCGCTGTAGGTGCGCAGGTAGGCGATCTCGCGCTCCATGGCGCGGCGCTCGTCGGGCGGGAGGGGCGCGGCGGGGGCCTGCCCGGCGGAGCGGACGGCGGCGTCGGCCACGGCGGCGGCCTTGCGGTGGGCGTCCTCCAGCAGGTGCTCCGCGCGGCCCTTGGCGTCGGAGATGATCGCCTCGCGGTGCAGGCGCGCCTCGTGGGCCAGCTCGCGGGTGTAGCGCTCGGCGTCCGCGACGTAGAGGTCGGCGGTCTGCTGGGCCTGCGACAGGATCCGGACGGCCTGGAAGTGGGCGTCCTCGGGAGCCAGCACGCCGGAGCCGCCCCCCTTGGCCGCCTGGGCGCGCAGCCGGTTCACCTCGTTGGCGAGAGCGGCCTTGTCGTTGAGGATCTGGACGAGCTCCCGCTCGACGTACGCCAGGAAGTTGCGGACTTCGTCCTCGTCGTATCCGCGGCGGCCGAGGGCGGCCCGGGCGAACACCACCGAGTGGAGCTCGCCCGGGGTCAGCCGCGACCCCGTGGACACGACGGGAAGGTTCGGGGAGTTCAACGCGCTCACCTCTGTGCGTCGGCGAAGGTTTCCAGGCGGATGCGGTCGCGCGCGACGCCGAGCCGCGCGAGCTGCTCGACGGTGTGCCCGACCATCGCGGACGGCCCGCACACGTAGGCGTCGCGGCCGTCCCAGGGGCCGTGCCGCGCCACGATGTCCGACAGGCCGCCGTACTCGACGTCGCCCGACTGGAGGAACGCCGAGAAGCCGTGGCCGCCCGGCTCGTCCGACACGGCGGGCACGACGGTGAGCCAGGGGAACTCGCCGGCCAGCTTGGTCAGGTGCTCCAGGTCGTACAGGCCGTCGCGGGTGCGGGCGCCGAAGAACAGGTGCACGCGCGGCGGGACGGGTCTCCGCGCGATCTGCTCCAGGATCGCCTTGAGCGGCGCCAGGCCGGTGCTGCCCGCGACGAGGAGGACGTCGCGCGGCGACTCCTCGTCCAGGGTGAGCGTGCCGACGGGCGCGCCCATGCGGATCCGGTCGCCGGTCTCGGTGGCGCGCACCAGGACCGGGCTCACCGGCCCGCCGTCCACCAGGCGGACGTGGAAGTCGACAGTGTGGTCGGGCCGGGGCGCGTTCGCCATCGAGTAGTACCGCCAGTGCCGCAGCCTGGACGGCACCTCCAGCGCGACCGACTGGCCGGGCAGGTAGGGCAGCGGCCGGTCCGGCTGGACGCGCAGGACGGCGATGTCGAACCGGCGCCGCTCGACCGCGACGACCAGCCCGTTCCACCAGGCGGGGCTGGTGAGGGCGTTCTCGTCGGCGGCCTCCAGCATGACCTTGGCGACCAGGCTGTAGGCGGCGTTCCAGTCGCTCTCGACGTCGTCGGTCCAGCCGTCCCCGGCGAAGTGCCGGAGGGTGGCGATGAGGCTGGCGCCGACGTGCGGGTAGTGCTCGGCGACGATCCCGAACCGGCGGTGGTCGCGGCCGAGCTGCTGCAGGAACGGGACGAGGGCGGGGAGGTCGTCGACCCGCGCGACGATGTGGCCGAGGGCGCGCAGCAGCTTGTCGCGCTGCCCGCTCATCCCGACCGGGAACATGTCGCGCAGGTGCGGGTTGCGCACGAACAGGTCGGAGTAGAAGAACAGGGGGACGGCGTCGCCCTGGCCGGCGACCCGCTCGAAGCTGTCCTTCAGTCGCTGGGCGTCCACGCGGGATCAGGCGACGGGCTCCGCGGCGGCCTCGGTCATGACTCTCGCGACGACGCCGTAGGCGGCCGTCCAGTCGCGTTCGAGGTCCTCGGTCCACGCGGGGCCGCTGAAGTGGGCCAGGGTCGCGAGAAGGCTCGCCCCGACGGGGCCGTAGTGGTCGGGGACGACGCCGAAGCCGTGGTGGCGCCGGCCGAGGTCCCGCAGGAACGGGACGAGGGAGTCCGGATCGTCGACCGACGAGACGATCTGGGAGAGCGCGGCGAGCAGCACCTCGTGCTGCTTGGCCATCGCGGCCGGGAACATCGATCTGAGCTGCGGGGAACGCGCGAAAAGGTCGGCGTAGAAGAATTCGGCGACGTCCACGCCGTTCGCGCCCACCAGCGCGAAATTGTCTTTGAGTTTCTGGGCGTCCACGGGCATCGGACCTCTCCGGTTCTCCGTCCCGGGCGGGAGGCCCGGGTGAGGGGAGGCCGGAGAACCACGGTGCACATGGGTAGCCGATGCCCACGGGGCGCACAAGTCCGCCAGCGTAGCCGCGGCGTCACGGTCGGTGCGGTCCGGCCGCGCCCATTACTCCTCACCGGCGAAAATGCATCGTGATCCATCAGTTATTGGACGCGCCATGTTTTTTTCGTCTGCCCGAAATGCAGACGGATGGGCGGTGCAACGTTCCAAGAAGAAAAATGAGTGGATATTACGGACATATGAAATCCGCAACCCACTCGAATCGGACGGCGTCGGCCGGGTTCAGTCGCGCAGCCGCTGGCTGACGACCTGGGTGACGCCGTCGCCGCGCATGCTGACGCCGTAGAGGGCGTCGGCGCCCTCCATGGTGCGCTTCTGGTGGGTGATGACGATCAGCTGGGACGACTCGCGCAGCTCCTCGAAGACGGTGATGAGCCGCTGCGTGTTGGTGTCGTCCAGCGCGGCCTCGACCTCGTCCAGGACGTAGAACGGCGAGGGGCGCGCCTTGAAGACGGCGACGAGGAAGGCGATGGCGACCAGGGACCGCTCGCCGCCGGACAGCAGCGACAGCCGCTTGACCTTCTTGCCGGGCGGGCGGGCGGAGACCTCGACGCCGGTCGTGAGCATGTCGCCGGGCTCGGTCAGCGAGAGGGCGCCCTCCCCGCCGGGGAACAGCCGCGCGAAGATCCGCTCGAACTCGCGGGCGGTGTCCTCGTAGGCGGCGGCGAACACCTCCTGGACGCGGTCGTCGACCTCCTTGACGAGGCCGAGCAGCTCGCGCTGGGTCTTCTTGAGGTCCTCCAGCTGCGAGGTGAGGAACGCGTGCCGCTCCTCCAGCGCGGCGAACTCCTCCAAGGCGAGCGGGTTGACCTTGCCGAGCTGGTTGAGCTGCCGCTCGGCGGCCTTGGCGCGCTTCTCCTGGACGGCCCGGTCGTAGGGGGCGGGCTGCGCGTCCTCCCCCTTCTCGGGGTCGGGCGGGACGGGCTGGTCGGGCCCGTACTCGGCGACGAGCGACTCGACCTCCAGGCCGAACTCGTCCAGGGCGCGCTGCTCGTACTGCTCCAGCCGGAGCCGCTGCTCGGCGCGCGCGACCTCGTTGCCGTGCACGACGTTGACCAGGCGCTCCAGGGTCGCCGACAGCTCGCGGACCTGCGTGCGGACGACCTTCAGCTCGGCCTCGCGGGCGGCCTTGGCCTGCTCGGCGGCCTCGCGGCGGCGGACGGCGGCGGCGAGGGAGTGCTCGATGCGCTCCAGCGCCGTGCGGGCGCCGCGGTGGACGGCCTTGGCGACGCGCGCCTGCTCCTCCCGGCGGGCGCGGCGCCGGGCGGCGCGGGCGCGCTCCTCGCGCTCGCGGCGGGCGCCGCGTTCAAGGGCGTCGGCGCGGCCGGCGATCGCCTGCACCCGCTCCTCGGCGGTGCGGACCGACAGCCGCGCCTCCATCTCGGCGGACCGCAGCTCCTGGCAGCGGGCGTTCAGCTCGTCGCGCGCGGCGGTGTCGTGCCCGGCCTCGTCGGCGACCTCGGCGGCCTCCTCCGACTCGGCGAGCCGCATCGCGAGCTCCTCGGCCGCCTCGGTGTCGCGCTCCAGCGACTCGTTCGCGGCGTCCAGGGCCTTGGTGAGCCGCTCCACCTCGCCCCGCGCCGCCCGGACGTCGGCCTCCAGGCGCGCCGCGCGCTTGGCCTCCTGCGCGGCCCGCGCGTCGAACTCGCGCACGCGGGCCCTGACGCGGTCCAGGTCGCTCTGGGCCCGGTTGACGGCCGACTGGGCTTCGGCGGCGGCCGCCTCCGCGGCCTCCAGCGCCGCCTGGGCGGAGTGCTCGCGCTCCACCGCCGCGCCGAGTTCTCCGGCGGCCGCCGCGGCCGCGGTCTCGGCGGCGGCGAGCTCCTCGGCGGCCTGGTCGAGCGCCGCGCGCATCTGCAGCAGGCTCTGGCCCCCGCCGGCCGCGCCGCCCTGGGCCCAGTGGGCGCCCACGAGCTCGCCGTCGCGGGTCACGGCGCGCAGGGACGGCTCGCGGCGGACGAGGGACGCGGCGGCAGGCACGTCGTCCACCACGGCCACGTCCCGCAGGAGATGCTCGACGGCCGGGCGCACCGCGCCGGGGACGCTGACCGCGTCGACCGCGTAGTCGACGCCGGGCACCCGCGCGGCCGGCGCCGCCGCTCCGCCGCCGATGAGCAGCCCGGCGCGCCCGGCGTCGCGCGCGCGGAGCAGCGCCAGGGCGGCCTCGGCGGTGTCCAGGGAGCCGACGGCGATGGCCTCGGCGGCGTTGCCGAGCGCGGCGGCGACCGCCGTCTCGTAGCCGGGGCGCACGTTCAGCAGCGACGCGACCGTGCCGAGCACCCCGTCGAGCGACCCGTCCGCGCCCGCCGACAGCAGGGCCTCCCCGCCCTCGGCGGCGCTGGACAGCGTCAGGTTCAGCGCCTCGATGCGGGCCTGCAGCGCCGCGACCCTCTTCTGCGCGGCCTGGTCGGCGGACCGCGCCGCCCCGACGGCGGACCGCGCCTCCTTCAGCGCCCGCCGCGGGCCGTCCACGGCCGCGCGGGCGGCCTCGGCGGCGTCCTTGGCGGTGGCGAGCGCCTCCTGCGCGGCCTCATGCTCGGCGGCGAGCGCCGGGTCCTCGACGACCTCGGCCTCGAACGCCTCGAACTCCACCCGGGCGTCCTCTGCGCGCTGCTCGGCCTCCTCGCGGGCCTCGGCGAGCCGGCCGATCTCCGACCGCCCGGCCTGCGCCTTGCTGCGCAGCGCCTCGACGCGGCCGCGCAGCCGGGCCAGCTCCTCGCGGCGGTCGGCGGCGGCGCGCGCGGCGGCCTGCAGGCGGCGCTCCTCGGCGGCGAGGGCCTCCTCGACGCCCGTCCGCTCCTGGACGGCGTCGGCCAGCCCGTCCTGCGCCTCGTCCAGCGCGGCGCGGAGCATCTCCTCCTGCTCGCGGATCTCCGCGGCCTCGCGCTCCATGTCCTCGGGGTCGCGCCCGCGCCGCTCCTCCTCGCGCGCCTCGGCCGCGTTGCGGTGCCGCTCGGCGGCGAGCTCGGCGACGCCGTTCAGCCGCTCCTTCAGCGCCGACAGCCGGAACCAGGTGTCCTGCACCCGCGCGAGCCGCGGCGCCTGCTCGGCCTCCTCCGCCTCCAGGACGGCCTCGCGCCGCTGCGCCTCGGCCAGCGCCCGCTCCGTCTCGGCGCGGCGCTCCCGGATCGCGGCCTCGTCGGCGGCCTCCTGCTCCAGCTTCGTCCGCAGCGTGACGAGGTCGTCGGCGAGCAGCCGCAGCCGCGCGTCGCGCAGGTCGGCCTGGATCACCGCGGCGCGCCGCGCGATCTCGGCCTGCCTGCCGAGCGGCTTCAGCTGCCTGCGCAGCTCGCCGGTGAGGTCCTGGACGCGGGTGAGGTTGCCCTGCATCGCGTCCAGCTTGCGGAGGGCCTTCTCCTTGCGCTTGCGGTGCTTGAGGACGCCGGCCGCCTCCTCGATCACCGCCCGGCGCCCCTCCGGGCCCGCGTGCAGGACGCGGTCGAGCTGCCCCTGCCCGATGATGACGTGCATCTCGCGGCCGATGCCAGAGTCCGACAGCAGCTCCTGGATGTCCAGCAGCCGGCACGGGTCGCCGTTGATCGCGTACTCGCTGGACCCCGACCGGAACATCAGCCGGCTGATCGTCACCTCGGTGTAGTCGATGGGCAGCGCCCCGTCGGAGTTGTCGATGGTGAGCACGACCTCGGCGCGGCCGAGCGGCGCCCGGTTCGCCGTCCCGGCGAAGATGACGTCCTCCATCTTGCCGCCGCGCAGCGACTTGGCGCCCTGCTCCCCCATCACCCAGGCCAGCGCGTCCACGACGTTGGACTTGCCCGACCCGTTGGGCCCCACGACGGCCGTGATCCCCGGCTCGAACTTGAGCGTGGTGGAGGACGCGAAGGACTTGAAGCCGCGCAACGTCAAGGTCTTCAGGTACAAACCTTCGCCATCCTCCCTGCTCCGCGCCGGCGCCGGGCGCCGGGCGCCCGCCCGTTCCGCGCCCGGCGGCAACGCTAGAGGCTATCGCGTACCTGCGCCGACGATCCGTTCCGCCGCCCGGTCCCTCCGGCCGGGGCGCGCCGTCCGCCGCCCCGTCCGGCAGATGCCGCAATTCCATAGATCAACACGTAACGCGCAGATTCGGGCGACCCGAAAACGGTCAAACCTTTACCGCATCTTGAACCGGCGGCACTCCCGCCGTCCAACGGACGCTCCGCCACCGCAACTGCGCGGAACGAGCAAATGGCGACGGTCTCCGGAACCGCGGCCAATGCCCGCAGGCTTCTGACCAGCAATTCAGCGCCGGACCGGCAATGGATAAGACCTGTCTGCGACGCCCCATCGGCGACGGTTCGGTTCACTTGGCCGCCGAACGATCCGAGGGGCTCGGACGCCGGCACGCCGCGCCCGCCGCCGGTGCCGAGCGCGACGGAGCGAACGCCTCGGCCGTGGGCGTCGGAGACCCGCCGCCTGTGCGGCGGTGCGCCCGCGGCCGGGCACGTCAGAGGCCCAGCGCCACCATGCGGCGGCGTCTGGGCCTGGTGGGTTCTGAGCCCCGCTCTGCGGCGACCTCAGCGCCGCGATCGCGTCCGGAGGCCGGTGTGATCCTCCGGGAACTTGATCGCGCGGCGGGCGCCGGGCGAGTCACGCGATGCCGGCGAACGCCGCTTTGCCCGCTGATGGGAGGGCCCGCGGGGCCCGACCGCCGAGAGCGAAGCGATACACACAGCGCCGAAGTCAGGTCAGCGCGGGTTCGCGGTCCTTCACCGCGAGGGACATCACATCGTCGTCCGTCGCCGTCGCAAGCGCGTCGTTCTCCGCCTGAAGCCGTACCAGCTCGGCTTCCAGATCACGTACGCGCTGCTGCAGGCGCCGCATCTCCGCGACCATCCGGGGGTCGGGACCGCCGACGTGGCCGAGTAGAGCCTTCGCCATGACTAAGGGTCCTCCACGCTGAGTAACCAGCAGGGATCGCGCACGATTATCAGCTGAAGTCGGTGCGCGTATCGTCTAGAGTCGCACCGGCCAGTGTCCTGGTCAAGACGCACATCACGGGCCGGTAACAACCTTCCTCTACTAGTTTAGCAGGTGCGAACCGGAACGCCCTACCCGGTCAGCGCTCCAGAAAACCGGCGGCCTCGCCGCGCGGCGGGCTCCACCGCTCGGTCACGCCGGTGACCTTGCCCGGGCGCCCGGCGGCGTCGCCGCGGAGCATGCCGAGCAGGCGCAGGCACTTGCCGCGCGGCCCCTCCGCCACGACCTCGACGCGGCCGTCGCTCAGGTTCGTCGCGCTGCCGGCCAGGCCGAGTTCCAGCGCCCGCGACCGCACCCACCAGCGGAACCCGACGCCCTGGACGCGCCCGCGCACCCAGGCCGTGAGCCGCACGATCTCCTCGTCGCCGTCTTCGCCGTCTTCGCCGTCCATCACGCTCCGGACCCTAGCGGCGGGCGCGCCGGGGGCGCGGCTGGCACACCGGGCAGCTGTAGGACGAGCGGTTCATGAACTCGTCGCGGCGGATCGCCGTCCCGCAGCGCCGGCACGGCTCGCCGCGGCGGCCGTAGACGTCCAGGGAGCGCTCGAAGTAGCCGCTCTCGCCGTTCACGTTGACGTACAGGCTGTCGAAGGACGTGCCGCCGACGGCGAGTGCGGCGCCCATGACGTCCCGCGCGGCCTCCAGCAGGCGCGCGGCCTCGGCCCGGGTCATCGTCTCGGTGGGGCGCGCCCAGTGCAGCCTCGCCCGCCACAGCGCCTCGTCGGCGTAGATGTTGCCGACCCCGCTGATCAGCGACTGGTCGAGCAGCGCGCGCTTGATCCCGGTCCTGCGGCGGCGCAGCGCGCGGAAGAACGCCTCCGCGTCGAAGGCGTCCTCCAGCGGGTCGGCGGCGATGTGCACGATCGGCTCGGGGACGAGCGAACCGGCGGCGAACGCGTCCGGGACGAGGTCGGCGAGCATCAGGTGCCCGAACGTCCGCTGGTCGACGAAGCGCAGGTCGAGGCCGCCGTCCTCGAAGGCCATCCGGACCCGCAGGTGCTTCTCCCGCTCGCGGCCGGGCTCGCCGACGAGCAGCTGCCCGCTCATCCCGAGGTGCGCGAGCAGCGCCTCGGACTTGTCGTCGAGGGGTATCCACAGGTACTTGCCGCGCCGGCGCGGGGCCTGCATCGTGCGGCCGGCGAGGCGGGCGGCGAAGTCGGCCGGGCCTGCCTCGTGGCGGCGCACCGAGCGGGGGTGCAGGACCTCGGCGGACGCGACGGTCCGGCCGGTGGTCCAGCGGTCCAGACCGCGGCGGACGACCTCGACCTCCGGCAGCTCAGGCACCGGTCTGCGCCTCCTGGACGCCGCCGCCCTGCTCCTCGGCCTCCCGCCGCACGACGATCGCCCGGATCTCGTTCCAGGCGGCCTCGGCGGCGTGCTGCTCGGCCTCCTTCTTGCTGCGCCCCTCACCCGACCCGTAGGTCTTCCCGCCGACCCGCACCGACGCGCGGAACGTCTTCTGGTGGTCGGGGCCGCTCTCGGCGACGTGGTACTCGGGGACGCCGAGCTCCTCGACGGCGGTCAGCTCCTGCAGGGAGGTCTTCCAGTCGAGCCCGGCGCCGAGGCCCGCCGACCGGGTGATCAGCGCGTCGAAGAGGCGGTGCACGAGGGCGGACGCCTCGTCCAGGCCGCGGTCCAGGTAGACGGCGCCGATCAGCGCCTCCAGGGTGTCGGCCAGTATCGACGCCTTGTCGCGGCCGCCGGTGCCCTCCTCCCCGCGGCCGAGCCGGATGTGGGCGCCGACGCCGAGACCGCGGGCGACGCCCGCGAGGGCGCGCATGTTGACCACGGCGGCGCGCAGCTTGGCCAGCTGCCCCTCGGGCAGGTCGGGGTGGCCCCGGAACAGGGTGTCGGTGACGACGAGGCCCAGCACCGAGTCGCCGAGGAACTCCAGGCGCTCGTTGGTGGGCAGGCCGCCGTTCTCGTAGGCGTACGACCGGTGCGTCAGCGCGCGTTCCAGCAGTTCGCCGTCCACGTCGACGCCGAGCGCGGCGGTCAGTTCCGCGCGGTCCGGCTGGGGTGCGCTCTTCCTGGCGCTCACGGGCCCTCCTCGCAGGCCGTGCACCGCGCATGGCGCGGTCGCTGGTGCGGCGCGCGGCCGGGAGGCCGGGACGGCGAGGACGCGCGGCGAGGAGGATGTCCGCGAAGACGAGGTGCGCGCCGGTCTGCCTGTTCCCGGCGTGCACCACGGCTCCGGGCGCACTCTCCCACCGGTCACCACGCCGACGTCGCGCCGGGGTGGTCGGGGTGGAACGTCGGTCCCGCACCTCGGGGGGCGGGCCGCGCCGTGCGCGGATCCGCCCCCCGGGATGCGAGAAGACTCAGGCCGACGGGGTGATGACCTGCCGCCGGTCGTAGGTTCCGCATGTCGCGCACGCGGTGTGCGGCAGCTTGTGGTCGCGGCACGTCGGGCACTCGACCAGGTTCGGCGCCGCGGCCTTCCACTGCGCGCGCCGGTGCCGCGTGTTGCTGCGCGACTTCTTCCGCTTGGGGACGGCCACGTCAGCCCTCCTGCTTTCCTTCTCGTCGGTCGAATCCACGGGAGCCGGAGCTCCCGTTCCCCCGTTCGGGGGAGGCCGGCGCCATGCCGCCGGCGAGGTCCTTCAGCGCCGCCCACCGGGGGTCGGCGACGTCGTGGCGGTGCCCCGGCTCGACGTCCGCGAGCCGTGCGCCGCAGTCCGGGCAGAGGCCCGGGCAGTCGTCCCGGCACAGCGGGGACAGCGGCAGCGCGAGCACCACCGAGTCCCGCAGGACCGGTTCGAGGTCGATGAGGTCGCCCTCGAGGCGGAGCTCGTCGTCGTCGGCGTTCCCGCCCGAGCGGGTGTCGTCGTAGACGAAGAGCTCCTGGAAGTCCGCCTCGAAGGACGAGGCGATCGGGTCGAGGCAGCGGGAACACTCCCCCGTGAGGGAGACCGTCGCCGTGCCGGTGACGAGCACCCCCTCCAGGACCGCTTCGAGCCGGAGGTCCAGCCCGATCGCGGCGCCCTCGGGGACGCCCACCATCTCGACGCCGAAATTCTCCGGTGCCGGCACGGTCAGGCGCTCCTCCCGCGACGACCCGGGTTGCCTGCCCAGAGCTCGGGTGTCGAGCACGAGAGGGGCGTTGGGGTCGAGGCGAGTCAGCGGATTCCTGCTTTCGTGAGGCATGGTGAACGGCGGCCGCCTGTGATGGCCGATGTCCCAGGGTACCGCCCCCGGAGCACTGGCCCAACTCGCGCGCCCCGGCCGGGCGGGGGTCAGCCCTGCCGCTGGAGGCGCTCGACCAGCCGGTCGTGGACGATGTCGGGCACGAGGCCGGAGATGTCCCCGCCGAACTTCACGACCTCCTTCATGAGGCTGGACGACAGGAACGCGTACTCCGGGTTCGTCGCCATGAACAGCGTCTCCACGCCGGCGATCCGGTGGTTCATCTGGGCCATCTGCAGCTCGTACTCGTAGTCGCTGACGGCCCGCAGCCCCCGGACGATGACCGGGATGTCCTGCTCCTTGCAGTAGTCGACGGTCAGCCCGTAGAACGTGTCGACCTTGACGTTGCCGTACTCCCGGGTGACCTCGGTGATCATGTCGGCCCGCTCGTCCACGGTGAACAGGCTCTTCTTGTTCTTGTTGATCAGCACCGCGACGACCACCTCGTCGTACAGACGGGAGGCGCGGCTGATGATGTCGAGATGCCCGTTGGTCACGGGGTCGAACGATCCCGGACAGACGACACGGCGCACGACGCGAACCCCCTCGGTCCCGGTTTCTGACCTGCGGCGGTGAACGTACCAAATCCCATTCGGCCCGGTTTCACCCGGGATCGGCAAACCGCTCCCGGTCCATTCCCGATGCGTTCCCGCCCGGCCCCCGGTTCAGTCGCCCAGCGCGTCGATGATCCTGGCGGCGATCGGGCCGGACTCGATGCCGTAGCCGGGCGCCTCGGTCATCACCGCGACCGCGTACTTCGGGTCGTTCCGCGGCCCGAACCCGATGAACCAGCGGTCGTTGTAGGAGGCGCCCTCGACGTCGGCGGTGCCGGTCTTGCCGCCGAGGACGGACGTGCCCCGCAGCGACTTGCCCGTGCCCCTGTCGACGACGGCCTTCATCATGTCCCGCATCTGCTTCGCCTGGCCGGACGTCAGCGCACGCGACAGGCGCTTCGGCGAGATGGTGTCCACGGTGACGCCGCTCGGGGCGCGCAGCTTGTCGACGATGTGCGGCCGCATGACCTCCCCGCCGTTGAGGACGCCCGCGGCGACCATCGCCATCTGCAGCGGGGTCGCGACCGTGCTGCCCTGCCCGATCGAGCCGAGCGCGCTGAGCACCGGCTGGTCCGTCGTGGGGAACGAGCTCGGCGCGCTCCGCAGTCCCTCGGCGTACTCGATCCGGTCGCCGAACCCGAACCCGGCGGCCTCCTTGCGGACGGCGGCGTTCCCGGGCTCCTCGGCGCCCATGTACGCGAACGTGGTGTTGCACGACTGGGCGTACGCCTCGATCAGCGGGATCCGGCCGAGGTCGCAGGAGCCGCCGATGTCGCCCGCGTCGTTGCTGATCGGCTGCCCTCCCCGCGGCGGCTGGTACGTGCGCCCCGCCCTGACCCTCGTGTCCGCGCTCGCACCGGCCTCCAGCGCCGACGCCGCGACGATGGTCTTGAACGTGGAGCCGGGCGGGAACAGCTCCCGCGTGGCCTTGTCGAGCAGCGGCTTGAGCTTCTCGCGGTTGAGCCGCTCGAACGCCTTCTCCGCCTTCTCCCCGTCGAGCATCGACACGTCCCCGGGGTCGTAGGACGGCGTCGAGGCCAGCACCAGCACCGCGCCGGTCTCCGCGTCCAGGACCACCGCCGCCCCGCGGCGGGCGCCGCTGGACGCCAGCGCCCGGTAGGCGACGCGCTGCGCCTCGGGGTCGACGGTCGCCTCGACCGTCCCGCCGGGGACGTGCTTGCCGATGAGCTTGTCGACGAGGTTCGTGGTGGCGAGGCGGGGTCGGTGCCGTCCAGGAAGTGGTTCTCGGCGTCCTCGATGCCGGTCTGGGAGAACACCGAGAAGTAGCCGGTGATCGGCGCGAACACCTTGCCGTCCTTGTACCGGCGCTGGTAGCGGTCGTCGCCGGTCTTCTCCGACCAGGCGAGCCGTTCGCCGTCCGCGGTGATCGGCCCGCGGTCGACCTTGAAGCGGTCCTGCAGCCGGCGCGCGTTGAGCGAATCGTCGCGCAGGTCCTGCGCCTCGAAGCCCTGGACGTAGGTGATGTTCGCCATCAGCCCCACGGCCATCACCAGGGCGACGACCCAGGTACGTCCCACCGCGCGGTCGATCCCGGGCTTCATGCGCATGCGTCTACCCGATCTCCTCTCGTGTCAACGGCCTTCCGCCCGTCCGTACCAGAAAATCGCCTCGCCGTAGCGGCGGTCGCGCTCCGCCTCGTACCCGTCCGGCCACCGCAGCGCGGGCCCGCGCGCCGCCCGCTCCACGACGACCAGGGCGCCTGGCGCGGCCCAGCCCTGGTCGCGCAGGGCCTCCAGGAGGCCGGTGACGGACGCGTCCGCCAGCGCGTACGGCGGGTCGGCGAAGATCAGGTCGTACGGCTCGCCAGGCTTCCTGCGGACGAGCCGCTCGACCTTCTCCGGGCACGGGACGGCGCCGGGCAGCCCGAGCGCCTCGGCGTTCCGCCGGATCACCCGCATCGCGCGCGGATGCGACTCGACCAGCAGCGCGTGCGCGGCGCCGCGGGACAGCGCCTCGAACCCGACCGCGCCCGACCCGGCGTACAGGTCGGCGACGCGCAGCCCGTCCAGCGGGCCGAGGAGGGCCAGGACGGTGGAGAACAGCCCCTCCCTGGCGCGGTCGCTGGTCGGCCTGGTGTCCCGTCCCGGAGGGACGGCCAGCCGCCGCCCGCCCGCGCTGCCCGCGATGACCCTGCTCACCCTCCAAGTATCGGGGCCCTCCCCGGCTCGACGCGCACGGGTCGGCCCCGCCGGCGCCCCGCGCGCGCGTCAGGTGAGCGCGGCGTCAACCTCCGTTCCCGGAGCGGCGCCGACCCCCGCGCGCTCGACCGGACGGTGCGGAACGCCCTGGAATCGCTCAAGGCATAGCGCGTCGGCGGGTCAGCCCTTCTCCAGGAAGTCGGCGCGCTCGTCGTCCAGGAGCGAGGCCAGCACGGTCGCCAGGCCGGGGTGGTCCGCCAGCTCGGGATCGTCCTCGACCAGCGCCGTCGCCTCCTCGCGGGCGTCGCGGATCACGTCCTCGTCGCGCTGCAGGGTCAGCAGCCGCAGGCTGGACGCGCGGCCGGCCTGCGCCGCGCCCAGCACGTCGCCCTCCCGGCGCTGCTCCAGGTCGAGGCGCGACAGCTCGAACCCGTCGGTGGTGGACGCGACGGCGTCCAGCCGCTCGCGGGCCTTGCTGCCGGGCTCGGCCTCGGTGACGAGCAGGCACAGGCCGGGCAGCGACCCCCGCCCGACGCGTCCGCGCAGCTGGTGGAGCTGGGAGACGCCGAACCGGTCCGCGTCCATGATGACCATGACGGTGGCGTTGGGGACGTCCACGCCGACCTCGATGACCGTCGTGGCGAGCAGGACGTCCAGCTCCTTCTCGGTGAAGCGGCGCATCACCGCGTCCTTCTCGTCGGGGTGGAGCTTGCCGTGCAGGACGCCGATGCGCAGGCCGGACAGGAGCTCCTCCAGCTTGGGCAGCACCTCCATGATGCCGAGCGGCGACCTGCGCTCCCCCTCCTCGACGGCCACGGCGTCGCCCTCGTCGCCCTCCTGCTCGCCGATGCGCGGGCACACGATGTAGACCTGCCGGCCCTGCGCGGCCTCCTCCTTGATGCGCTCCCAGATGCGGGCGAAGAACGCGGGCTTCTCGGGCGGCACCACGTGGGTCTGGATCTCCGACCGCCCCGCCGGGAGCTGCCCGAGGACCGAGGTCTCCAGGTCGCCGAAGACGGTCATCGCGACCGTGCGCGGGATCGGCGTCGCCGTCATGACCAGCACGTGGGGGCGCCCGCCGCCGGTCTTCTCGCGCAGCGCGTCCCGCTGCTCGACGCCGAAGCGGTGCTGCTCGTCCACCACGACGAGGCCGAGGTCGGCGAACTGGACGCTCTCCTGCAGCAGCGCGTGGGTGCCGACGACGATCCCGGCCGCGCCGGACGCGGCGTCCAGCAGCGCCTCCTTGCGCGCCCTGGCCCCCTGCGACCCGGTCAGCAGCGCGACGCGGGTCGCGTGCTCGGCGCCGCCGAGCTGCCCCGCCTGCGCGAGGTCGCCGAGCATCCCGGTGATCGACCGGTAGTGCTGCTGCGCGAGCACCTCGGTCGGCGCCAGCAGCGCCGCCTGCCCGCCGCCGTCCACGACCTGCAGCATGGCCCGCAGCGCGACGACCGTCTTGCCCGCTCCGACGTCGCCCTGCAGCAGGCGGTGCATGGGATGCTCCCCGGACAGGTCCGCGGAGATCTCCTCGCCCACCTCGCGCTGGCCCTTGGTCAGCTCGAAGGGGAGGCGCGCGTCGAACTCCGCCTGGATGCCGCCGAAGACCGGCGGGCGCGGCTTGGCCGGGAGCGCGGCGGCGGCGAGGCGGCGCTGGGCCAGGGCGGCCTGGACGACGAACGCCTCGTCCCACTTGAGGCGCTTGCGGGCGCGGCCCAGCTCGTCCCAGCTCTTCGGGCGGTGGATGCCCTCGTACGCCTCGCGCAGGCCGATCAGGCCGCGGCGGCGCAGGATCGCCGCGGGCATCGGGTCTGCGGGCAGGTCGAGCTGCGACAGGACGGTCGCGACGGACGTGCCGATCGTCTCGATGGGCAGCGTCTTCGTGGACGGGTAGATCGGGATGATCTCGTCGGCCCACTCCTGCGCGGCCTGCTCGGCGCTCCGCTCGTGGACGACCTTGTACTGCGGGTGGGTCAGCTGCCGGACGGCGCTCCCGCTGCGCGGCCGGTAGGTGCTGATCTTCCCGGCGAACAGCCCGCGGGTGCCGGGCGACAGCTCCTTCTCCGCCTTGTAGGAGCCCTTGCGGCCGAAGAAGCTCAGCTTGAGCTGCCCCGTCCCGTCGGTGACGGTGATCTCCAGGACGTAGCCGGGGCTGCGGGTCAGGGTGCGGCCCTGCACCTTCACGACCTCGGCCATGACCGTGACGTGCTCGCCGTCCTGCAGCCCGCTCAGCTGGGTCAGCTCGCCGCGGTGGGCGTAGCGGCGCGGGTAGTGGTGCAGCAGGTCGCCCACCGTGCCCAGGCCGAGGCCCTTCTCCAGCGCCTTGGCCGTCTTGTCGCCGAGAACCCTGCGCAACGGCTCGTCGAGGTTCGCCACGCACTCTTTTCTAGCCCATGGGGACGACGGGAATCACTCGACGCCGATGAGCAGGGGGTACCGCTCCTGCCCGCCGTCGTAGACGCCGACCTCCACATCGGGGTGCTCCCGCCGGAGGTGCTCTTCGAGGGCCTCCGCCAGGCCGGGCGGGGCGTGCGCGCCGGCGATCAGCGTGACGAGTTCGCCGCCGCCGGAGAGCATCCGGTCCAGGAGGCGGCGGGCCACGTCCGCGACGTCCGCGCCGATCGTCGCGACATCGCCCTCGATGAGGCCGAGGACGTCGCCCGGCTGGCACAGCCCGACGCTCGTCACCGCCTCCTGCGCGGCGATCTCCAGATGGCCGAAGCGCGTCGCGCCGGCGGCCCGGGTCATCTCGATGACGTCCTCGCCGAAGCGGCGCAGCGGGTCGTGCACCGCCAGCGCCGCCATCCCCTGGACCGACGCCTTCGTCGGCACGACCGCGATCCGCGCGCCGCCCTCCCGCGCGCGCTCCGCGGCGGCCTCGGCGAGCGCCAGCACCCCCGGCTCGTTCGGCAGGACGGCCACCTCGTCGCCCGCGGCGAGGATCGCCTCCGCCAGCACCGCGAGCGGCGGCGCCGCGCCCGGCTCCCGGCGGACGACCCGCGCGCCGCACTCCTCGAACAGCGCGGCCAGCCCGTCGGCGGCGGTCACCGCGATCACCGCGCGGCCGATGTGCGGCGCGTGCGGCCCCTCCGGGGCCGCGTGCAGGCAGCCGACCCGGATCCGGTGCGGGCGGCCCGCCGCCATGCCCGCCTCGATCGCGGCGCCGGCGTCGTCCACGTGGACGTGGACGTTCCACAGCCCGTCGCCGCCCACCACGACGAGCGAGTCCCCGAGGCGGTCGAGCGTCTCCCGCAGCGCGTGGACGGCGCCGTCCGGCGCGTCCAGCAGGTACATGACCTCGTAGCCGGGCCCCTGCGGCGCCGGGCGCGCCGGCGCGGCCGCGGGCGTCCCCGCCGCGCGGGCGGGCACCTCGTACCGCTCGGGGTACTCGTCGGTGATCACGGCGGTCAGGGCGTCCAGCACCACGCACAGCCCGGCCGCGCCCGCGTCGACGACGCCGCTGCGGGCGAGCACGTCGAGCTGCCCGGTGGTGCGGCGCAGCGCCCGCCGGGCGCCCGCGGCGGCGGTCCGGCACGCGTCGGCGAGCCCGGATCCCGCGCTCGACGCGGCGGCCTCGGCGACCACGCTCAGGATGGTCCCCTCCACGGGATGCTCGACGGCGCCCCGGGCCAGCCCGGACGCGTGCCGCAGCGCCCCCGCGAACGCCGCGCCGTCCGGCGGCGCCTCCAGCGGGCCGAGGACGTCGGCGAGGCCGCGGAGCACCTGGCTGAGGATCACGCCCGAGTTGCCGCGCGCGCCGAGCAGCGCGCCCTGCGCGAGCGCCCGCCACGTCTCGGCGGGGCCCGCGACGTCCGGCAGCTCGTCCAGCGCGTCCGCCGCCGCGATCACGGTGAGGTGCAGGTTGGTGCCGGTGTCGCCGTCGGGGACGGGGAACACGTTGAGCGCGTCGATCTCGCCCCGGGTGCGGCCGAGCGCCTCCGCCGCCAGCCTGCACCAGCGCCGCACCGCCGCGCCGTCGAGCACCTCGCCCACAGACCCGCTCCCCTGCTCGTCCGGCCGCCGGCGATTCGCCTACCGGCGGGCTGTCGGCTAGTCTGGTCCGCGCGCCTCTTCCCGGGGCGCCCATCAGTGAGCACCCATGATGCCCGGCCCGCCCGCCGGCGGCACCGGGCGGCGCTCCGGCCAGAGCATCGACACCACTTGGAGTTTCCCGTGGCTTCCGTCTGCGACGTCTGCGGCAAGGGACCCGGTTTCGGCATGCGCGTCTCCCACTCGCACCGCCGCACCCCGCGCCGCTGGAACCCCAACATCCAGCGCGTCCGCGCCGTCGTGAACGGCAGCACCAAGCGCATCAACGCCTGCACGTCCTGCATCAAGGCCGGCAAGGTCGTCAAGCCCACGGTCTGACCTCCCGGGCCGCCGCCGGAGCGGCACGCCCCGCTGGACTCCGAGTCGGCTCATCGGTTCGCTCCGATGGGCCGGCTTTCGCATGTCCGGGCCTTCCCCCGCGATCGCGGACGCGCGCGTTGATCAGGAGCGGTGGCGCCAGGCGTGGTCGACCGGGCCGATGCCGGCCCCGAGGGGGAACCCCGCGGCGATCGCGCCCGTCACGTATTCCTTGGCCTTGGCGACGGCCGTCGGCACGTCGTCGCCCAGGGCCAGGTTGGACGCGATGGCGGAGGCCAGGGTGCAGCCGGTGCCGTGGGTGTGGCGGTTGTCGTGCCGGGGGGCCGTGTAGTGGTGCTCGTTCTCCCCGTCGAACAGGAGGTCGGCGGGCTCGCCCGGCAGGTGGCCGCCCTTGATCAGCACCCACTCCGGGCCGAGCGCCTTGACGGCCTCGGCGGCCTCGCGCAGGCCGGCCTCGTCCACGACCTTGACGCCGGTCAGCTGCTCCACCTCGTAGAGGTTGGGCGTGACGACGGTCGCGGCCGGGACGAGGGCCGAGCGGACGGCGTGCACGGCCTCGGGGGCGAGCAGCGAGTCGCCGTGCTTGGAGACGCCCACCGGGTCGACGACGGCCGGCGCGTCCGACGCGGCGATGGCCTCGGCGGCGATTTCCACCAGCACCGTGGACGCGAGCATCCCGGTCTTGATCGCGTGCACGCCGATGTCGGACAGCACCGAGTCGAGCTGCGCGCGCACCGCCTCGGGCGGCAGCTCCCAGTAGCCCTGGACGCCGAGGGAGTTCTGCGCGGTGACGGCGGCGATGACGCTCATCCCGTGGACGCCGTGGGCGAGCATGGTCTTCAGGTCGGCCTGGATGCCGGCGCCGCCGCCGGAGTCCGAGCCCGCGATCGTGAGGACGAGGGGCGGGGTCGTGGACGAGGACGGAATACGCGACATACCGCCCACTTTAGGGTGATCCGACCGGCTCGGCGATCCGGCCTCAGACCAGCGCGCAGGGAAGCTTGTTGAGGATGCAGGAGGACGGCCGGGACGCGGTGCCGCGCGCGGTGAACACGATGCGGACCTTGTCGCCGGGCGCGATGCCGCTGCGGCCCCGGACGAAGGCGACGCTGCCGGTGCGGACGACGGCGGCGCCGCTGATCGCGGTGACCGAGGCGTTCGGGATCTTGAAGGCGAGCGCCCACGCGGTGACGGGCCGCGGGCCCTTGTTGGCGATGGTGGCGGTGGCCTTGAAACCGCCGGGCGTCCTCGACGCGACCCGGAAGGCGATGATGAGGCCGTCGTCGCGGGCGGCGCCGCGGCCCGCGCGCTCGCCAGGGCCGCGCTGGGAGACCTGGCTGTCGCGCGGGTTGGTGACGGTGTCCCGGGGAGTGCCGCCCGCGAAGTTGAGCGAGATCTGCTGCGTGCTCAGCGCGTAGGAGACGATGCCGACGGCGACGACGAGCGCGACGATCGGCAGCATCGGGAGCGGCAGCATCGAGATGAACTTCGTCCAGCCGCGCCCGTCGGACGGTTCGGTGCGGGGGTCCGGCCGGTCGCGCGGGCGTTCCGGGGGCTTCTCGGGGGCCGGGGC
The DNA here is from genome assembly GCF_044508335.1 of Actinomadura sp. Lineage (NCBI taxonomy): Bacteria > Bacillati > Actinomycetota > Actinomycetes > Streptosporangiales > Thermomonosporaceae > Actinomadura > Actinomadura sp. The sequence continues at coordinate 85,490 of NZ_JBIQHY010000002.1, read as the reverse complement.
GGCGGAGGGGGCGCCGGGGTAGTCGCCCGGATAGTCGCCGGGGAGCGGGTCGAACCGGTAGCCGCGGGGAGGGCCGTGCTGGCGCTCGGCGGGCGGCGGCGGCCCCGGCCGGGGGCGCTCGTACGACGACACGAACACGCGGTCGTCGGTCGGCCCGGAGAAGGCGTCGTAGGACGGGTCGGCGGGAGCGCCGTAGTACGGACCCTGGGACGCGGGGACGCCCGGCAGGGGTTCGTCGTCCGGGTGCTCGTGCCTCGTGTGTCGTCCCATCCCATCCCTCTTCGATCACAGGATGTATACCAAACCCGTACCAAACCTGCCTACCGGATGCTTCAACGCACTCGGCTGTACGCGGTCCGTGAGGGCGCCGTTCAGACGGCGAAGTGATCCCATGCGCCGGGCGGCGGTTCGCGTCCGTCCACGCGCACCCCCGAACCCGCTGCCACGACGCCGATCCGCGACCAGGACGGCGGCGGCGCGCCGGGGAACGTGCCGGCGAACGCGTGGTCCTCGCCGCCGGTGAGCGCGTGCCGCAGCCCGTCCGGGCCGAGGACGTCCGGGACGGGGACGTCCGCGGAGTCGATCTCGATCCGGACGCCGCTCGCGTCCGCGATGTGCCCGAGGTCCTGGACGAGCCCGTCGCTCACGTCCAGCAGCGCGGTGGCGCCGTGCGCCCGCGCCTCGTCCCCCGCGCCGTAGGGCGGCTCCGGGCGCCGGTGCGCCGCGATCAGCTCTGCGGGCCCGTCGCGCCCCTCGGTGAGCAGGGCGAGCCCGGCGGAGGCGAACCCGAGCCTGCCCCGCACGGCCACGACGTCTCCGGGCCGGGCCCCGGACCGCAGCAGCGGCGCCTCGCCCCCCAGGTCGCCGAGCGCGGTGACCGCGAGCGTGACCTGCGGTGCGGAGACGACGTCGCCGCCGGCGACGGAGGCCCCGGCGGCGCGGCACTCGTCCGCGAACCCGTCGTAGAGCCGCTCGGCCCAGCCGGCGCCGGTCTCGGCCGGCGCCGCGAACCCGATGAGGAGGGCGGTCGGCCGCGCGCCCATCGCGACGACGTCGGCGAGGTTCTGCGCGGCGGCCTTGCGTCCGATGTCGTAGGGGCCGGACCAGTCGCGGCGGAAGTGGCGCCCCTCCACCAGCAGGTCGGTGGTCGCGACGACGCGGCCGTCCGGCGCGGCGACCACGGCGGCGTCGTCGCCCGGGCCGAGCCGGACCGCCGGACCCGGCGGCAGCCGCCGCGTCAGCCGGCCGATCAACCCGAACTCGCCAAGCTCGCCGATCGTGCCCATCCGCGCCCGTTCCCCCGTGTTCCGCCTGATCCGCACGCGTCGCGGCGGCACCCGGCACCCCGGGGGCCCCGCGACGGCGCGTAACACGATACGGTGAACCGTCCGACGGTTGATTCTCCGCTTGGGGAGGACGTGATGGTGCAGGCCTACATCCTCATCCAGACCGAAGTCGGTAAGGCCGCCGAGGTGGCGGGCCACATCCGCGGCGTGACCGGCGTCACCTTGGCTGAGGACGTCACGGGGCCTTACGACGTCATCGTCCGGGCGGAGGCGCGCAACGTCGACGAGCTGGGCAAGCTCGTCGTGGCGCAGATCCAGGCGGTCGAAGGCATCACCCGCACCCTCACCTGTCCGATTGTCCACATCTAGAGGGCTCGTGCCGGGAGGTCGTTCCCGCGGGCGGGGCGCGCGGTTCCTCGCACTGGTCTGGGCGGCGGCGCTGGCCGCGCCGGCGGCGGGGTGCGGCGACGGGGCCGTGCAGGTGCCCGTGCCGAGCCCGGACGCGGCGGGCGCGCGGCTCTGCGCGGGCCTGCGGCTGCCCGAGAAGGTGCACGGCCAGGAGCGCCGCGACACCTCCCCGGACTCGCCGCTGACCGCCGCGTGGGGGTCGCCCCCGATCGCGCTGCGCTGCGGCGTGCCGCGGCCCGCCGCGCTCCGGCCCACGTCGGAGCTGGTGACCATCAACGGGATCGACTGGTTCGGCACGCCCGCCGACCGGCCGGTGACCTGGACGGCGGTGGGACGGCAGGCGTACGTCGAGGTGACGGTGCCGCCGAAGTACAACCCGGCCGGGGACGTGCTGATCGAGCTGGGGCCGTCGATCGAGGCGACGATCCCGGCGAAGCCCGAGGGCCAGATCTGATCACCAGATGGGGACGGGGCTCTCCCCGCGCGGGTAGTAGCCGGGGACCGGCTCGCCGGACGAGGCCCGCTCCAGGCGGCGCTTCATCCCGTCCGACAGCACGTCCGCCTTCATCATCTCGACGAACACCGACGTGACGTTGCCGAGGTCGAACCAGTCGCGCTGCCACGACCACTGCCGGTTCCCCGCGTACCGGAACCAGGACCCGCCGATGCCGGGCACCTCGTAGGGCGTCCCGTCGGGGCGCACGGCGTCGGCGACCTGCTTCCAGAACCCGACGACCTCGCCCTTGACCTCGTCGACGAGGATGCTCTGGTACGGGTACGTCCAGCCGTCGAGGCCGCCCATCTCCAGGCCGAGCGCGATGTCGCGGATCTCGTCGCGGCCGACGGCCATGAAGTCCTGGTTCGGGCCGATGTTCCAGCCGTAGGTGGCGTCCTCGGTGTAGAGGTCGGCGAGCGGGCGCCAGTCGCCGAGCTCCTCGCACCGGCGGTTCTCCGCCAGCCAGTGCTCCACCATCGCGTCGAGCTCTTCTCGGGGGAAGGACGGCATCACGTCTCCAGCAGTCTGAGGGCCTGGGTGGGGCAGTAGCGGACGGCGGCGGCCACCTCGGCGCGCGCGTCCTCGGGCGGCTCGGGGTCGAGGACGCGCACCTTGCCCTTGCGCGGAACCTCGAAGACGTCGGGGGCCTCCAGCTCGCACATGGCGTGTCCCTGGCACAGGTCCAGGTCGGCCTCGATCCTCACCGGCGCCTCCTGCGGTAGCGGACCGCGCACGGCCGGGCGAGCTGCACGACCATCTTGGAGTGGTCGTTGCGGTAGGTCTCGGGCGGCTGCGCGAACTCGAACTCCCAGTCCCGGAGCAGGACGGAGAAGATGGCCTTGAGCTGCATCATCGCGAAGTTCGCGCCGACGCAGCGGTGCCGTCCGGCGCCGAACGGCACCCACGTCCAGCGGTGCAGGAGGTCCTCCTCGCGGGGTGCGACGTAGCGGTCCGGGTCGAAGGCGTCGGGGTCGGGGAAGTCCTCGGGGATCCGGTTGGAGACCGCGACGCTGCAGCCGACCATGGTGCCCGCGGGGATGCGGTGGCCGAGGACCTCGTGGTCGTTCTTCGCGACCCGCAGCAGCAGGATCAGCGGCGGGTGCAGCCGCAGCGCCTCCTTGATCGCCGACTCCAGCCTGGGGATGGCGCGCAGCGCCTGGAACGACACCTCGCGGCCGTCGGCGTACAGCTCGTCCAGCTCCCGGACGACGCCGTCCAGCACGCCGGGGTGGCGCAGCAGCTCGATGAGCGTCCAGGCGGCGGTGCCGGACGTGGTGTGGTGCCCGGCGAACATCATCGAGATGAACATGCCGGTGACCTGGTCGGCGTCGAACCTCAGCGCGCCGTCCGCGTCCTTCACGGACATCAGGACGTCGAGGAGGTCCCGGTCCTCCTTGGGCGGGTTCGGCTCCCGGCCGTCCATGATCCCCTGGACGAGCTCGACGAGCGCCGCGCGCGCCGCGTCGCGCTTGCGGAAGCTCTCGATGTCGGCGTACGGGTCGACGTAGGCGATCGCGTCGGTGCCGCGCTCCAGGTCGTGGTACAGGTCGGCGAACCGGCGGTCGAGCTGCTCGCGGAACTTGCGCCCGATCAGGCACGCCGACGAGGTGTAGATCGTCAGTTCGGCGAACCAGTCGAGCAGGTCGATCTCGCCCTCGTCGCCCCAGCCGGCGACCATCCGGTCGACCTCGGCGGCGATCGTCGCGGCGTGCCCCTTCATGAACGAGCCCTTGAGCGCCTGGTTGTGCAGGGCCTCCCGGCGCTGCTCGGGGGTGGCGTCGAACACCACGCCCTCCCCGAAGATCGGCGTCATGAACGGGTACGCCTCGGCCTGGTCGAGCTCCTCGTCGGGGGCGCGGAAGAAGAACTCGTTGGCCTCGGCGCCGGACAGCAGCACCACGCGCCGCCCGGCGAGCCGGAACTCGCCGACGTCGCCGCACTCGTCCCGGACGCGGCGCATCAGCCCGATCGGGTCGGTGCGCAGCTCCTCCAGGTGGTCGGGACCGCCCGACACGACGCGCGGCTCCACCAAAGCGGTCATGAATCCTCCAGGGGGGCTTCGGGCTGGACTTCGACGAGCCGGAGATGGGCGCCGCGCGGCGTCGCGACGATCGCGGCGACTGCGGCGGCGACGTCGGACGGGCGCAGGAAGTAGGGGTGGCGGGCGTGGCCCCACTTCACCCAGTCCTCAAGGACGGCGCCGGTGGTGTCCGCGTCCCAGGTCATGCCCATGCCGGTGGCGGTGGGGCCGGGCCGGACGATGGACGCCCGCACGCCCGTCCCCTCCAGCTCCATCTGCATGGTGCGGGCCATGCCCTCCACGCCGTTCTTCGCCGCGGCGTAGGCGCCCGTCCAGGAGCGCGGGGCGGGGACGGTGTCGGACGAGATGAACACGATGTCGCCGCGCCGCCGCGCCACCATCGGCGGGACGAAGTGCGACACGAGGCGGTGCGCGCCGACGAGGTGGACCTGCACCTGCGCGAGGAAGTCGTCCGGGTCGAGTTCGTGGAGGCGCCGCGCGGACAGGTCTCCGGCGCTGGACACCACGATCTCGATCGGGCCGAGCGCGTCGCCGGCCGCCGCCGCGAACGCCTTGACCGAGTCGGAGTCGCTCACGTCCAGCGGGTGCGCGAACGCCTCTCCCCCGCCCGCGCGGATCGTCGCGGCCAGCTCCGCGCATCTCCCGGCGCGCCGCGCGCCGAGCGCCACCGGGTGCCCGGCCGCCGCCAGGGCCGTCGCGGTGGCCGCGCCGATGCCGGACGACGCGCCCGCCACCACGGCCGGGCGCCGCTCCGGGTGGGGGTCGAACCTGGGCATCTACCGCACCTCCACGCTGACGGGCAGGGCCGCGAACCCGCGGACGTTCACCGAGTGCACCCGCTCGGCGTTCGCGAAGTCGACCTCGTAGGAGGCGACGTTCCGCACGAACTCGGTCAGCGCGATGCGGGCCTCCAGCCGGGCCAGGTTCGCGCCGAGGCAGAAGTGCCGCCCGCCGCCGAAGCTGACGAGCTGCGAGGTGTCGCGGTCGAGGTCGTAGGCGTCGGCCTCGGGGAACACGCGCGGGTCGCGGTTGGCCGAGCCGACCAGCAGCAGCACGCGGTCGCCCGCGGGGACCCGCACCCCGTGCAGCTCGACGTCCTCGGCGACCCTGCGGGCCAGCATCTGGCTGGAGGTGTCGTAGCGGAGCGTCTCCTCCACCCAGTCGTCCACCCGCGCCGGGTCGCGCAGCGGCTTGGCCGCCTGCGCGGGGTTCCGCGCGCCCCAGTACAGCGCGTTGGCGAGCAGCTTCGTCGTGGTCTCGTTGCCGGCGACGACCATCAGGAACAGGAACGCGATGATCTCGGTGTCGTCCAGCCGGTCGCCGTCGATCTCGGCGTCCAGCAGCGCCGACGTCAGGTCGCCGGTCGGCTTGCGGCGGCGCTCGGCGACCATGTCCTGGTAGTAGCCGACCAGGGTGAGCGCCGCGTCCATCCCGGCGGGCGGGACGTCGTTCAGCCCCTCCTCCCGGTGGACGACGGTGTCGGCGAGCCGCCGCACCTCCGCCCGGTCGGCCTCGGGGACGCCCATCATCTCGGAGATGACGTCCATGGGCAGCAGCCCGGCGAAGTCGGCGACGAAGTCGAACTCCCCCTTTTCCAGGGCGGGCTCAAGATGGCGCAGAGTCAGCCGGCGGATGTCGTCCGCCATCTCCTTGACGCGCCTCGGCGTGAAGCCCTTCGACACGAGCGCGCGCATCCGCGTGTGCCGCGGCGGGTCGAGGGCCAGGAACGACATCGTCCGGTGCGCGTGCGGCCCCCAGGCGCTCGGCTCCACCGAGACGCCGTGGGAGCTGGAGAACGTCGCGTGGTCCCGGAACGCCGCCGCGACGTCGGCGTGCCGGGACAGCGCCCAGAAGCCGATCTCGTCGTTGCGGTAGAGGGGCGCCTCCTCGCGGAGGCGCGCGTAGAGGGGGTAGGGGTCCTCGTGGACGGCGTAGTCGAACGGGCTGTAGGAGACCTGCGCGGCAGGGTCCACGGCCGTCACCTCACTCCGGGGGGTCGGGCAGGATGAGCTCCGCCATCTCGGCGAGCCGGTCGGCCATGCGGGCGTAGGACGTGTAGCCCATGCCCGCGTGCACGAGCGCGCCGGTGTAGGCCAGCTCCAGCGCGCCGAGGATCTTGGGGTCGTCGTGCTCGCGGAGCGCGGCCCGCAGCCGCTCGCGGATCGCGACGCCGATCCGCATCCGCAGCTCGCGGACGTCGGGGTCGGTGCCGAGCAGCGCGGTGGTGCACGCCGCCGCCAGCTCCGGCTCGTCCGACACCAGCAGGGCGATGTCGCGGAGCGTCTCCACCACGCGGTCGAGCAGCGTGCCGTCCGCCTCGACCGGGGGCAGCGCGCTGAGCCGCCGCCAGAACACCTCGGTGATCAGGTGGTTCTTGGACGCGAAGTAGGTGTAGGCGGTCGCGGGGGCCACGCCGGCGCGCTTGGCCACGTTGCGGACGGTCAGTCCCTCGTAGCCGGTCTCGCCGACCTCCACCACGGCGGCGTCGGTCAGCCGCCGCACCGTGTCGGCCTGCCGCTCGGTGAGGCGGCGGCGGGTGGGCTCGGTCGTCAGCCGCTCATTACCGGACACGTGTCCAGACATTAGTTCAGCAACACGCGCCGCGCAACAGCCGGCCCCGATCAGGGCGCCGGGTCGACCCGGACGCCGTCCGCCTGGCCGGGGGCGCTGCAAGGTGGGGCGGGTGGGATTCGAACCCACTCAGCGCGAGGCGCCTGGGTTACAGCCAGGCCCGACTCTCCGAGCGTCGGCGCCGCCCCGTGTCGTACCTCCGGAGGGATTCGAACCCCCAGCGCACAGCACCTCATGCTGCCGTCTCTGCCGTTGGACTACGGAGGTGTGCGTGCGGCCCCCGGGATTCGAACCCGGAGCGTCCACTTCCTGAGAGTGGTCCCTCTGCCGGTTGGGGTAGAGCCGCGCGGGATCGCGTGGGAGGTGTCGCCCGCGGTGACGTGCTCCACGGTGCCACCGGCGGCAAAAGGGGTGCAACGGGTTTTCCGGGCGCCGGGTCTTGCGCTCCGGCGTGCCCTGAACTGTAGTCTGGACAGGTGTCCAGAACTACCGATCGCTTGCTGCTGCTGGACGGGCGGCTCGTCCCCGGGACGGGCGGCGCCTTCGAGACGATCAATCCCGCGACCGAGGAGGTGCTCGGCACCGCCGCCGACGCCACCGCCGCCGACATGGACCGCGCGATCGGCGCGGCGCGGCGCGCCTTCGACGAGACCGGCTGGGCCGCGGACCACGCGTTCCGGGTCCGGTGCCTGCGCCAGCTCCGGGACGGGTTGCGGCGGCGCTCCGGCGAGCTGCGCGAGCTCACCGTCCAGGAGGTGGGCGCGCCCCGGTTCCTGACGTTCGGGGCGCAGCTGGACGCGCCCGTCGAAGATCTGGGGTGGTTCGCCGACCTCGCCGAGTCCTACGAGTGGGAACGGGACCTCGGGCGGGCCGAGCCCATGGGGATGCCCAGCGATCGGAGGATCCTCCGGGAGGCGGCGGGCGTCGTCGGCGCCATCACGCCGTGGAACTTCCCGCACCAGATCAACCTGGCGAAGCTGGGGCCGGCGCTGGCGGCGGGGAACACGGTGGTGCTGAAGCCGGCGCCCGACACCCCGTGGTGCGCGGCCGTGCTCGGCGAGGTCATCGCCGAGGAGACCGACATCCCGGCCGGCGTCGTCAACATCGTGACGTCGTCCGACCACGGGCTGGGCGCCCAGCTGGCGCGGGACCCGCGCGTCGACCTGGTGTCGTTCACCGGCTCCACCGCGACGGGGCGGAACGTGATGGCGAGCGCCGCCGCCACCCTCAAGAGGGTCTTCCTCGAACTGGGCGGCAAGTCCGCGTTCGTGGTGCTGGACGACGCCGACCTGCGCGCCGCCTGCTCGTACGCGGCGTTCTCCGGCGTCGCGCACGCCGGGCAGGGCTGCGCGATCACGACGCGGATCCTCGTCCCGCGCGACCGCTACGACGAGGCCGCCGAGATCACGGCGGGCACGCTGAGCAGGCTCGGCGCCGGCGACCCCGGCGACGACCGGACGGTCTGCGGCCCGGTCATCTCCGCCGAGCAGCGCGAGCGGATCGAGGGCTACCTGGAGCTGGCCGTCAAGGAGGGCGGGTCGTTCGCGTGCGGCGGCGGGCGCCCGCGGGACCGCGACCGGGGCTTCTGGATCGAGCCCACGCTGATCACCGGGTTGTCGAACGACGCCCGCGCGGCGCGCGAGGAGATCTTCGGGCCGGTGCTGGTGCTGCTGCCGCACGACGGCGACGACGACGCGGTGCGGATCGCGAACGACTCGCCGTACGGCCTGTCGGGCGCGGTGCACGGCGGCGACGCCGAGCGGGCGCGCGCCGTGGCGCGGCGGCTGCGCACCGGGACGGTCAGCGTGAACGGCGGCGTCTGGTACGGCGCGGACGTCCCGTTCGGCGGCTACAAGCAGTCGGGCATCGGCCGCGAGATGGGCGTGGCCGGGTTCGAGGAGTACCTGGAGACCAAGGCGATCGCGGAGGGCGCATGAGGTTCGAGGGGAAGGTCGCGGTGGTCACCGGGGCCGCGCAGGGCATCGGCGAAGCGTACGCGCGGGCGCTCGCAGCCGAGGGCGCGCACGTGGTCGTCGCGGACGTGGACGAGCGCGGCCAGGACGTCGCCGACGACGTCAAGGGCCTGTTCGTCCGGACGGACGTCTCCGACCCGGCGTCCGTGGAGGCCATGGCGGCGGGCGCGAAGGAGCGGTTCGGCGGGATCGACCACCTCGTCAACAACGCCGCCGTCTTCGGGACGATGAAGCTGGACTTCCTCTTCACCGTCGACTGGGACTACTACAAGAAGTTCATGTCCGTGAACATGGACGGCGCGCTGCTGTGCACCCGCGCCTGCCTCCCGTCCATGCAGGAGCGCGGGGGCGGTTCCATCGTGAACCAGTCGTCCACGGCCGCCTGGCAGTACTCCGGCTTCTACGGGCTGGCCAAGGTCGGCGTCAACGGGCTCACGCAGCAGCTCGCGCACGAGCTGGGCGGCATGAACATCCGGGTGAACGCGATCGCGCCCGGCCCGATCGACACCCCGGCCAACCGCGCGGTCGTCCCCGGCGGCATGTCGCAGAAGATCGTCCAGGACAAGATGGCGCTGAAGCGGATGGGCACCCCCGAGGACCTCGTCGGCGCGTGCCTGTTCCTGCTGTCGGACGACGCCGCATGGATCACCGGCCAGATCGTCAACGTGGACGGCGGCGAGGTGTTCCGCTCATGACCGTCGGATTCATCGGGCTCGGCCAGATGGGCGCCCCCATGGCGGGGCACCTCGCCGGGCGGGGGCTGGTGGTGTACGACGCGCGCCCGGAGGCGATGGCGCCGCTGGTGGAGGCGGGCGCGCGGGCGGCGCGGAGCGTCGCGGACGTCGCCGCGCACGCCGAGCTCGTCTCGGTCATGGTGCGGGACGACGCCCAGGTGAACGAGGTGGGCGACGAGGTGCTCGCGAGCGCCCGTCCCGGCACGGTCCTCGCCGTCCACTCCACCATCCGCGCGAAGACCGCCGAGGACCTCGCGGCGCGGGCGAAGCGGTACGACATCGAGGTGGTGGACGCGCCGGTCAGCGGCGGGTTCATGGGCGCGAACGCGGGCAGCCTCGCGGTGATGGTCGGCGGGACGGACGAGGCGTTCGAGCGCTGCCGCGAACCGTTCGCCGCCTGGGCGGGGCTCGTCCTGCACATGGGGCCGGTCGGCGCGGGCACCCGCGCGAAGCTGGCCCGCAACATGCTGCACTTCGTCTCGTTCACGGCCGCCGCCGAGGCGCAGCGGCTGGCGGAGGCGTCGGGAGTGTCGCTGCGGAAGCTGGGCCGGGTCGTGCGGCACACCGACGCGATCACCGGCGGCGCCGGCTCGATCATGCTGCGCCCGACGACCGCGCCGCTGCGGCCGGACGACGACCTCTACGACATCCTGCGCCACACCCGCGACCTGGGCGAGAAGGACCTGACCCTCGCCCTGGAGCTGGCGGACGAGCTGGGCGTCGACGTGCCGCTCGCCCGCATCGCCCGGGAACGCTTCGGCCCCGGCCTCGGCCTGGTGGGAGACACCGATGACTGAGGGCGCGGACGGCCCGCGCGAGCGGCGCGAGCGCGGTCTGGAGATGATGCGGCAGGTCTACGGCTGGGAGATCGGGGACGCGCCCGGCGACTTCTTCGGCATCACCGTCGACCACCTCTTCGGCGACATCTGGACCCGCCCGGGCCTCACCCTGCGGGACCGGCGCCTCCTGCTCATCGGCGTGCTCGCCGGCCAGGGGCTCAACGACGTCCTCGACATCCAGATCCCGGCGGCGCTGGCCAACGGGGAGGTGTCGCCGGACGAGCTGCGCGAGATCGGCATCTTCCTCACCCACTACATCGGCTGGCCGCTCGGCTCCCGGCTCAGCGTCCAGATCGACACCCTGATCGCCGCGCACGAGAAGAGGAAGGGCGGACGGCCGGAGGGCGAGGGCGGTTAGCAGGGGCTCGGCATCAGCATCGGGCCGGTCACCCCGAACCGCTCGGTCCCCCGGCGGGTGAGGTGGACGCGCAGGTCGATCCAGCCCGGCCGCCCGGCGCCGGCGCAGCCGACGCTGCCGCGCGCGGGAAAGTGCAGGTCGCCGGCGGACAGCTTGGCGCCGCGCACCCGCACCGGCAGCAGCACGCGCGACCCGGCGGTGAGCCGGGCGATGCGGCAGCCGCCGACGTCGCGGTCCCGCGCGCCGCCGGGCACCGCCACGGGTGCGGACGGCGCGCAGCCGATGACCCCGGGATGCCCGCCGGCGTCGCGCAGGCCGCCCGGCCGCCCGACGCCGAGCACGTCCACGACGACGACGTCGCCCGGTTCCGCGCCGACGACGACGAGGGGGCCGCACAGCAGGACCCGGGTGCCCCCGGCCTCGCGGCCGGGGCACTCCAGCCGGACCGAGCCGCCGGTGATGACCTCGGCGACGCCGGGGATGTCGGGGTGCCAGTGGTCGTGGCCGCGGACCGGCCGCGTCCTGTCGTCGTCGAGGTCGAATACGGCGGCTGACGTCATCGGGAGCGATCCTCTCGGCTGGACGGCGATGGCTCGATCGTGCCAACCGGCTGTTACCGGGCGGTTTCAACGGTCCGACGTCCGCGTTAGCCCGGCATCACCGCGAATGCGGCACTCGTGGAACCGGGTGGGCGGTGCGCGCGTCCAACGTCCATGCGTGGTCGTCTCTCCGCACCGGCCGCGACGGTTCTGCTGCTGGCCGGGATCGCCGGATGCTCCGGACCGTCCGGTCCCGGAGACCGGCCGAGCCGGGCGCCCGCGGCGCGGCTCATCGCGTCCGGCGGCTGCGACGCCCTCCTTGAGGACCTGCGCAGCGCCACGGCCGAGAAGGTCGGCCCCACCGGATTCGAGGGCCTCCCCGTCCTGCCCGGTGACCAGGTGTGGGCGCTGGGCGGGGGCCGGCTGCCCGGCAGTTCCCCCGCGCCGCGGGAGCACTCCCCGACCAACGCCCACGAGCCCGGCGCGGACGAGCCGGATCTGGTGAAGACCGACGGCCGCAGGATCGCGGTGGTCGCGGGACAGCGGCTCGAGGTCATCGACCCGCCGCCTACGTCGTGACGTTCGGCGGACGGACCCGCTCTACGCGCTCGACCTGACGGACCCGCGCCGCCCCCGCCTCACCGGCGAACTCAAGATCACCGGCTATTCGGCCTACCTGCACCCTGCGGCCGGCGGCCGGCTCCTCGGCGTCGGGCAGGAGGCCGGTACGTCCGGCCGCACGACCGGCCTCCAGGCCTCCCTCTTCGACGTCTCCGGCGAGCCCCGCAGGATCGCCTCCTACACCGTCCCGGGCACCACGTCGCAGGTGGAGTTCGACCCGCACGCGTTCCTGTACTGGCCGAAGTCCGGCCTGACCGTCGTCCCGGTGACGCGGCCGGGCGGCGGGACGGCCGAGGCCCTCACCCTCAAGGTCACCGGCGACGGCATCACGAAGGCCGGGACGGTCCGGCATCCCGGCCTGTACCCGGGCAACGCCGTCACCCGCTCCCTGATCGTGGGCGATACCCTCTGGACGACCTCGGAGGCGGGCGCGCACGCGACCGACGCGTCCACCCTCAAGGGCGGCGACTGGCTCCCGTTCGACTAGCCGCGCCGCCCGCCCGGCGCGGCCGGTCCGGCTAGCGCAGGCCGGTCGGGCGCTTCAGCGCCGTCTGGATGAGCCGGTCGACCAGCGCCGGGTAGTCCAGCCCGGTCGCCGCCCACATCTGCGGGAACGCCGACGCCGGGGTGAAGCCCGGCATGGTGTTGATCTCGTTGAGGATCCAGCGGCCGTCGGGGGTGTGGAAGAAGTCGACGCGGGCGAGGCCCTCGCAGTCGAGGGCCTCGAACGCCTGCACGGCGACGCGGCGGACCTCCTCGATCGCCGCGGGCGGCAGGTCCGGCGGGATGGCCAGCCGGGTGGTGCCGTCGAGGTACTTGGTCTCGAAGTCGTAGAAGTCGTGGCCGCCCGCCATCAGCACCTCGGCGGGCAGGCTCGCCTCGGCCGGGCCGTCGTCCTCGCCCTGGAGGACGCCGCACTCGATCTCGCGTCCCTCGACGGCGGCCTCGACGATCACCTTCGGGTCGTGCTCGCGGGCCGCCTCGACCGCCGCCTCCAGGTCGGCCTCAGCGGTGACGCGGGTGATGCCCATGCTCGATCCGGCGCGGGCCGGCTTGACGAAGACCGGGGTGCCGTCGGCGAGCCCCAGCTCCTTGATCTCGTCGATCTTGCGCTTGCGCTCGCGCCGCCACTCCCGGTCGCCGACCAGGACGTACGGGCCGACGGGCAGGCCGCGCGCCTGCCAGACGAGCTTCATGTACCCCTTGTCCATGCCGACGGCGCTCGCCAGCACCCCGGCGCCGACGTACCGGACGCCCGCGAGGTCGAGGAGGCCCTGGATGGTGCCGTCCTCCCCGTAGGGGCCGTGCAGCAGCGGCAGGACGACGTCGACCTCGGCGAGCGTCTCGGGGATCTCGCCCGGCTGGACGACCATCAGCCCGCGGCTGCCGGGGTCGAACGGAAGGGCGAGGACGCCGCCGCCGCCGGTCACCTCGGGCAGCCGGCCGTCCTCGATCGCGAGCCGCAGGTCGGCGGGCGGGAGCACCCAGCGGCCGTCGCGGGCGATGCCGATCGGCACCACCTCGTACCGGTCCCGGTCGATGGCGGCCATGACGGCGCCGGCGGTCACGCACGAGATCGCGTGCTCGGAGCTGCGCCCGCCGAAGACCACGGCCACGCGGATCTTAGAAACCTGGGACATGACGTCCGACCCTACCGTTGATCAGCCCGCGCGGGCCATGAGCGAACCGGGCGCGGCCGCACATCACACCCCGTACCGCTCGGGCTTCGGGGAGCGCGAGATGAGCGAGACGGCCGCCTCCTTGATCGGCATGCCGTGGTGCAGGACGGCGGTGACCGCCTCGGTGATCGGCATCTCCACGCCGTGCTTGCGGGCGAGCTCCAGCACCGCCTCGGACGACTTGACGCCCTCGGCGGTCTGCTTGGTGGCGGCGATGACCTCGTCCAGGGTCATGCCGCGGCCGAGGTTCTCGCCGAACGTCCGGTTCCGCGACAGCGGCGAGATGCACGTCCCGACGAGGTCGCCCATCCCGGCGAGGCCCGCGAAGGTGTGCTCGTCGGCGCCGAGTGCGGCGCCCAGCCGGGCGATCTCGGCGAGCCCGCGGGTGATGAGCAGGGCCTGGGTGCTGGCGCCGAACCCGAGCCCGACCGACATGCCGACGCACAGCGCGACGATGTTCTTCACCGCGCCGCCCAGTTCGCAGCCGACCATGTCGGTGGAGGTGTAGACGCGGAAGTAGGGGGTCATCGTCGCGGCCTGGAGGCGCTGCGCGACGGACTCGTCCACGCACGCGGCGACGGCGGCGCCCGGCTCCCCGCTCGCGATCTCCCGGGCCAGGTTGGGGCCGCAGAACACGCCGACGCGCTCCTCCGGGACGCCGGCGACCTCGCGGATGACCTCCGACATCCGCAGCGAGGTGCCGATCTCGACGCCCTTCATCAGGCTGACGAGCACCGCGTCCGGCGGCAGGTGCGGCAGCCACTCGCGGAGGTTCTGCCGGAGCGTCTGCGCGGGGACGGCCAGCGCGACGAAGTCGGCGCCCTTCAGCGCCTCCGCCGGGTCCAGCGTCGCGCGCACGCCCACCGGCAGCGTGACGCCGGGCAGGTAGTCGGGGTTCTCGTGCCGCTCGTTGACCGCCTCGACGACCTCGGGCCGGCGGCCCCACAGGACCGCCTCGCCGCCGGCGTCGCGCAGCAGCTTGGTGAACGTCGTCCCCCAGGAGCCGGCGCCCATCACCGCGGTACGGAAGGTCACGAGCCGGCCGCCTTCCGCTTCGCGGCGGACCCGGCCTCCGGCGCGGGCGGCCCCGGCGGCTCCGGGACCGGGGCCGTGACCGCGCGGGCCGCGCGGCGGCGCTCCTCCAGCACCCGGTGGTGGTCGTAGCGCTCCGCGGGCGGCTCCTCGCCGCGCAGCTCGGCGAGCAGGTTCGTGATCGCGTCCATGATGTCGTCGGTCGCGGCCCGCAGCGTCTCCCGGCTGAGCGGCAGCCCCTCGTACCTGGACAGGTCGACGGGCGGCCCGGCGATCACCTTCATCGTCTTGCGGGGCAGCGGGTGGAACCCCTTCTTCAGGCTCCCCGCGAGGCCCGTCTGCTCGCCCTTCTTGTACGGCATCAGCTCGTGCGCGCCCCAGCTCGCCACCGGGACGACCTTGGCGCCCGTCTTCAGCGCCATCCGCGCGACGCCCGTCTGGCCGGTCATCGGCCACAGCTCCGGGTCGCGGGTGCAGCTGCCCTCCGGGTAGAACATCAGGCATTCGCCGTCGACCAGCGCCTTCTCCGCGTCCTTGAGGGCGAGTGCCGCGTCGGCGCGGTCGCGGTACACGGGGATCTGGCCGGTGCCGCGCAGCACGGTGCCGATGAACTTCACGTCGAACAGCGTGGACTTGGCCAGGTAGACGGGGTAGCGGCCCGCCTCGTAGACGAAGTGGGCGAGCGCGAGGGGGTCGGACTCGGAGATGTGGTTGGCGGCGATGATGACGCCGCCCTTCTTCGGGACGTTGCCCCGGCCCCGCCAGTCCCGTTTCAGGAGCCCGAAAAGCAGCGGGCGCAGGATGACGATCGTGAGCTTCCGCCAGCCCGGCGAGTACCCGTGGCTCATGCCCGTCCCCTCCTCATTCCGTCCCCTCCTCGGTTCATCCCCCGGATGAACATGGGGTGTCCTCAAGTGTCGCGGTTGCGTGCGCATAGTGTCGAGTTGCCATGTCTACAACAGCTCGGCCCGCCGCTGCGCACGGCGGGCCTCATCTCCACTGGTCGCTCGTCGTCCCGGTCAAGGTCCTGGCCAGGGCGAAGACCCGCATGGCCGCGGCGGCGGGCCCGCACCGGGAGGCGCTCGCGCGCGCGGTCGCGGCCGACACGGTCGCCGCGGCGCTGCGCTGCGACCGGGTCCGCGACGTGATCGTTGTCACCGACGATCCCCTTCCGGCGGCCGACCTCGCCGCCCTCGGCGCCCGCGTGGTGCCGGACGTGCCGGACGCCGGGCTGAACCCGGCCCTGGTGTACGGCGCCGGCCGGGGCCGGGAGGCGTCCCCGGACGCCGGCGTCGGCGCCCTCTCCGCGGACCTGCCCGCGCTGCGGCCGGACGAACTCGCCCGCGTGCTCGACGCGGCCGCGGCCGTGCCCGAGGCGTTCGTCCCGGACGCGGCGGGCGTCGGCACGACCCTGTACACCGTCCGGCCGGGGGTGCCGTTCGCGCCCGCGTTCGGCGGCGGGTCCCGCGAGGCGCACCGCGCCCGCGGCGCGGCGGAGATCCTCCTGCCCGGCACCGACAGCGTACGCCGCGACGTCGACACCCCGGACGACCTCCGCGCCGCCCTCGCGCTCGGCGCCGGCCCCCGCACCGCCGAGGTCGCGGCCCGGCTGCCGTCGTTGGCCTAGAGTTCCGCTCATGCAGGGGACGGTGAAGGCGTTCGACGCGGAGACCCGGTCGGGCAGCGTGCTGCTCGACGACGGGACGGAGCTGGCGTTCGACGCGGACGCGTTCGCGGCGGGCGGGCTGCGCCTGCTGCGGTTCGGCCAGCGGGTGAACCTCGCCCTCGACGGCGACCGCGTCCGCGCGATCACGCTGTCGACGTTCCCGCTGCCGTCCGGAACGCGCCGCCGTCCCGAGGGCCGCGGGCCGTCCTGAACGCGTCAGCGCCCGGAACCCTGACGGTCCCGGGCGCTGTCGCGGTGAGGCTACTTCTTGCCGGCCACCAGGTTCTTGAAGTCGGCGCCGGCCTTGAACTTCGGCACGGACGTCGCGGGAACCTCGATGGTCTTGCCCGTTGCGGGGTTGCGGGCCGTACGGGCAGGCCGGTCGGCCTTCTCGAACGAACCGAACCCGGTGATCGCGACCTTGTCGCCCTTGGCGACGGCGGTCTGGATCGCCTCCAGGATCGCGTCGACGGCCTCGGCTGCGGCCTTCTTGCTGCCCAGCCGGTCAGAGATGGCGTCGACCAGCTCACGCTTGTTCATGGGTTACTCCTCTGTTCCCCCCTTGCCCGACCGAAACTAAGGGACCTGCTGCATGGACACAATCACCTGCACGCAGAAGTTGGCGTGTCGCTGGCGTTTTTGTCGGCCTCGCCCCCGTCTCGCCGGGTGACCGGACCGGATCCGGTCACTGCGCACGCTAACCGACGCCGGGCCCGTCTTGGAAATCGGCGAGGAACGCCTCCAGCCTGCGGGCCGCCAGCGTGGCGTCCCGTTTCGCCAGATCGGTGATCGCCAGCAGGTGCCGGATGAGCCGCTGCCGCGTCTCCGGCGGGAGCGGCGCGACGGCCTTGTGAGCGTCACGCAACTGGTGCGCGAGCAGCGTCAACGCGGGATCGTCCCACTCGGGCCCACTCCACGGGACCGCGCCCAATTCCGTTCCCCCAAACGCTCGGCGAGCATGGCACGAGGGAAATTGTCCCTGGTGCCCATGCTCGCCGGTGCGTCCGGGGGTGTCTTCGGCGCCGCCGCGGGTCAGACCGTGGTCGGCAACCAGGGGCGGCGGGACTCCTCGTAGGCGCCGATGTCCTCGGCGTGGCGGAGGGTCAGGCCGATGTCGTCGAGGCCCTCCATGAGGCGCCAGCGGGTGTAGTCGTCGATGTCGAAGGAGGCGACGACGCCGTCGTAGCGGACCTCGCGCTCACCGAGGTCGACGGTGATCTCCAGAGAGGGGTCCTTCTCGACGCGGCTCTGGAGGTCCTCGACCTGCTCGCCGGTCAGGATGACGGGGAGCAGGCCCATCTTGGTGGAGTTGTTGCGGAAGATGTCGCCGAAGCGCGGCGCGATGACGACGCGGAAGCCGTACTGCTGCAGCGCCCAGACTGCGTGCTCGCGGGACGAGCCGGTGCCGAAGTCGGGGCCGGCGACCAGGATGCCGGCGCCCTCGTACTGGGGCTGGTTCAGGACGAAGCCGGGGTCTTCGCGCCAGGCGGAGAACAGGCCCTTGTCGAAGCCGGTCCGGCTGACCTGCTTGAGCCAGACGGCGGGGATGATCTGGTCGGTGTCGACGTTGCTGCGGCGCAGCGGGACCGCGCGCCCGGTGTAGGTGGTGAACGCTTCCATCGTGGTTCCTTGGCTCAGAGGTCGGCGGGGGCGGTCAGGCGGCCGGTGACGGCGGTGGCGGCGGCGACGGCGGGCGACACCAGGTGGGTGCGGCCGCCGGGCCCCTGCCGGCCCTCGAAGTTGCGGTTGGACGTGGAGGCGCTGCGCTCGCCGGGCGTGAGCTTGTCCGGGTTCATCGCCAGGCACATCGAGCACCCGGCCTCGCGCCACTCGGCTCCGGAGGCCGCGATGACCCGGTCGAGGCCCTCCTCCTCGGCCTGCTTCTTGACCTTCATGGAGCCGGGGACGACCAGCATGCGGACGCCGTCGGCGACCCGGCGGCCCTCCAGGACGGAGGCGACCGCGCGGAGGTCCTCGATGCGGCCGTTGGTGCAGGAGCCGACGAAGACGGTGTCGACCTCGATGTCGCGGAGCGGCATCCCGGCGGTGAGGCCCATGTACTCCAGCGCGCGCTCGGCGGCCTGGCGCTGGACGGGGTCGGCGAACGACGCCGGGTCGGGCACGGACTCGCCGAGCGGCAGGCCCTGCCCCGGGTTGGTGCCCCAGGTGACGAACGGCGTCAGCTCGGCCGCGTCGATCACGACCTCCTTGTCGAAGACCGCGTCGTCGTCGGTGCGCAGGGACGTCCAGTACTCGACGGCCCTGTCCCAGTCCTCGCCCTGCGGGGCGTGGGGGCGGCCCTTGAGATAGGCGAACGTCGTCTCGTCCGGCGCGATCATCCCGGCGCGGGCGCCGGCCTCGATGGACATGTTGCAGACCGTCATGCGGCCTTCCATCGACAGGGACCGGATCGCCTCGCCGCGGTACTCGATGATGTGGCCCTGGCCGCCGCCGGTGCCGATCCGAGCGATGACCGCGAGGATGAGGTCCTTGGCGGTGACGCCCTCGGGCAGCTCGCCGTCCACGGTGACGGCCATCGTCTTCGGCTGCACCTGCGGCAGCGTCTGCGTGGCGAGGACGTGCTCGACCTCGCTGGTGCCGATGCCGAACGCGAGCGCGCCGAACGCGCCGTGCGTGGAGGTGTGCGAGTCGCCGCAGACGACCGTCATGCCCGGCTGGGTCAGGCCGAGCTGCGGGCCGATGACGTGCACGATGCCCTGCCCGTCGTCGCCCATCGGGTGCAGCCGGATCCCGAAGTCGGAGCAGTTCTTGCGCAGCGTCTCGACCTGGGTGCGCGACACCGGGTCGGCGATGGGCTTGAGCAGGTCCGTGGTCGGGACGTTGTGGTCCTCGGTGGCGATCGTCAGGTCGGGGCGGCGGACCTTGCGGCCGGCCATCCGCAGTCCGTCGAACGCCTGCGGGCTCGTCACCTCGTGCACGAGGTGCAGGTCGATGTAGAGGAGGTCGGGCTCACCCTCGGCGCGACGCACGACGTGCGCGTCGTAGACCTTCTCGGCCAGTGTTCGGCCCATCACTCCCACCTCACCTGATGGTCTGCGGCGCTCCGTCGCGCCGTGGTCTCGGTCACCTCGACTTGCAATCTCATATTACGAGACGTCAATATCAAGACATGGACAACTCTAGCGGAGTCGGCGTACTTGACAAAGCCGTTCTCGTGCTGAACGCGCTGGAGGCCGGCCCGGCCTCCCTGGCCCAGCTCGTCCAGACGACCGGGCTCGCCCGCCCCACGGCCCACCGGCTGGCCGTCGCGCTGGAGCACCACCGCCTCGTGCACCGCGACACCCAGGGCCGCTTCATCCTCGGGCCGCGGCTCGCCGAGCTGGCCGTCGCCGCCGGGGAGGACCGCCTCCTCGCGATCGCCCAGCCCATCCTCGCGCAGCTGCGCGACCTCACCGGGGAGAGCGCCTCGCTGTTCCGCCGCCAGGGGGACGTCCGGGTCTGCGTCGCCGCCGCCGAGCGGACCAGCGGCCTGCGCGACACCGTCCCGGTCGGGGCGGCGCTGCCGATGACGGCGGGCTCGGCCGCGCAGATCCTGCTCGCGTGGGAGGAGCCCGACCGGCTGCACCGGGGGCTGCGCAACGCCAAGTTCGACGCGACCACGCTCGCGTCCGTCCGGCGGCGGGGCTGGGCGCAGAGCGTGGCCGAGCGCGAGCAGGGCGTCGGGTCCGTGTCCGCCCCCATCCGCGGCGCGGGCGGCCGGGTGATCGCCGCCGTCTCGGTGTCCGGCCCCCTGGAGCGGCTGACCCGCTCCCCCGGCCGCCTGCACGCCGGCCCCGTCGCCGCCGCCGCCGAGAAGATCTCCGAGGGGATGCGCCGCACCGCATCCTGAACCCCCGGCCTTAGCCTGCTGTTCCCGAACCCGACGGCGCTGGCCGCGACGTGGGATCCGGCGCTCGCCGAGCGGATCGGGCGGCTGAACGGCGCCCAGGCGCGCGACAGGGGCGTGCACGTCCAGCTCGCTCCGACGGTCAACCTGCACCGGACGCCGCTCGGCGGCCGGCACTTCGAGAACTACTCCGAGGATCCGCTGCTCACGGCCCGCATCGGCGCGGCGTTCGTGCGGGGCGTCCAGTCGGCGGGCGTGGCGGCCGCGGTGAAGCACTTCGTCGGCAACGACTCCGAGACCGCGCGCATGTCCTACGACGCGCGCATCGGCGGGGAGGCCCTGGACGAGCTGTACCTGCGCCCGTTCGAGGAGGCGGTGAAGGCGGGCGCGTGGGCGGTGATGGCCGCGTACAACAAGGTCAACGGCACGCCCATGACGGAGCACCGCGAACTGCTGACGGGCGTGCTGAAGGAGCGCTGGGGGTTCGACGGCGTCGTCGTCTCGGACTGGACGGCGATCCGCTCGACCGAGGAGAGCGCCCGCGCGGGGATGGACGTGGAGATGCCCGGCCTCCCCGCAAGCCCGTGGCGGGGCAGGCTCGTCGAAGCCGTCCGGGCGGGGAGGGTCGCCGAGGAATCGATCGACGACAAGGCGCTCGCTCACCGGCCCGGGGATCGGCACGCGCCTTGGAACCAGTACAACTCGGACGGACATTGGATAGTGCCGGTATCCAATCCCCCGGCCTCGCTACCGTTGGCCTCCGGTGGAGGGGGTTTCGACGGTGCAGATCTCCGAGCTCAGCGATCGGAGCGGGCTGACGGTCCAGACGATCAAGTTCTACATCCGGGAGGGCCTGCTCCCGAAGGGCTCGGCGGTGAGCGCGACCCGCGCGGAGTACGACGCGCGCCACCTGGAGCGGCTCCGGCTGATCAGCGCGCTGCGCGAGGTCGGCGACCTGCCGGTGGCGGCGATCCAGCAGATCATCGCGGCCCTCGACGACGACCGGGTCAGCCTCCACGACCTGTTCGCCACCGTCCAGCACGCGATCGGCCCGCACGTCGCCGCGCCGCACGACCCGCACTGGCGCGCCGCCCGCGAGGACGTCGACGCCCTCATGCGCGAGCTGGGCTGGACGGTCGGCCCGGACGCCCCCGCCCGCGACCTGCTCGCGCACACGTTCGTCGCGCTGCGCCGCCTCGGCTACCCCATCACCCTCAAGGACCTGCGCCCCTACGTACGGGCCGCGGCCGGGGTCGCCGAGCACGAGATCGGCCGGGTCGCCGACGGCGTCCCGCGCGGCCGGGCCGTCCACTCGCTGCTCGTCTCGACCGTCCTCTACGAGCAGGTCCTCACGGCCCTGCACCGGCTCGCCCAGGAGAACGCCTCGGCCCGCCGCTTCGGCGCCCGCTGACCCGCCCGCCCATCCGGCATTTCCCAGATAATCCATCGGAATTGATATTCAGGGCCGGGCAATAGCGCATTCATTTCCGTCGCCTAATATTCATCGTGATGACCGCGACAGAACCCACGGGCTCCGGCGGCAGGTGGACCGACCGCCTGCTCGCGGACGGCAGCGACCCCGACCCCCGCTTCACGCTCGCGAACGAGCGCACGTTCCTGGCCTGGATCCGGACGGCGCTGGCGCTGGTCGCGGGCGGCATCGCCCTCGCGCTCGCCGACGACTTCGTCGAGACGGTGCTGCGGCACGTCCTCGCGACGGTCTTCGCCGCGGCCGGGGCGCTCGTCGCGGCGCTGGCGTTCCGCCGCTGGCTGCGCACCGAGCGCGCGCTGCGCCGCGAGGAGCCCCTCCCGCCGCCCGCGCTCGCGCCGGTCATGGCCTACGGCGTCGCGGTCGCCTCGATCGCCCTGCTGGTCGCGATCCTGGTCGCGCGGTGAGGCCCGGGGACCGGGGGGCGCAGCCGGAGCGGACGGCGCTCGCCTGGTCGCGCACCGCGCTCGCCCTCATCGTCGCCGGGCTGCTGTGCGTGCGGTTCGCGCCGTCGGCGCCCGGCGCGGCCGTCGCGGCGGCGGTCGTCTGCGGCGGCGCCGGACTGCTGCTGCGCCGCAGCCGGGCGAGCCTGCACGCCCGGCGGCGCCGCCCGGCCTCCGGGGGCGCGGCCGACCCGGTCTCCGTCCTGCTGGCGACCGGGCTGGCGATGCTGCTGGCCGTCGTCGCGCTGCTCTTCACCGTCCCCTGAGCCATGCTGGGCGCGCATGGCTGCCCTGCGAAGTCTTCGCTGGTGTCATGGCGGCGCGGCGCTTAACGTCGATTCCGCCATGACAAGAATCGCTTTTCTCGGACTCGGCCGGATGGGCCTGCCCATGGCCGGGCGGCTGCTGGCCGCCGGTCACGACGTGTCCGTATGGAACAGGACCTCCGCCAAGGCCGCGCCGCTGGCGGGGGCCGGCGCCGCCGCCGGCGCCACGCCCGCCGAGGCCGCCGCGGGCCGCGACCTGGTGATCACCATGCTCGCCGACGCGGGCGCGGTCGAGGACGTGCTGTTCGGCCCCGGCGGGGCCGCCGCCGCGCTGGAGCCGGGCGCCGTGATCGCCGACATGTCGACGATCGGCCCGGCCGCCGTGCACCGGATCCGGAACCGGCTGCCCGAGGGCGTCGGGTACGTGGACGCGCCGGTGTCCGGCAGCGTCCCGCAGGCGGAGGCGGGCGAGCTGGTGATCCTCGCGGGCGCCGCGGACGCCGACCTGGCCCGCTGCGCGGACGCCTTCGCGGCGCTCGGCACCGTCCGGCACGCCGGGCCGCCGGGCGCGGGAGCGGCGCTCAAGGTGGTGGTGAACAGCGTGCTCGTCGGGAACTTCGCCGTCCTCGGCGAGGCGCTGGCCGTCGCCGACCGGCTCGGCGTCGACGCCGGCCTGGCCCTGGACGCCCTGTCCCGCACCAGCCCGCAGGCCCGGCGGCTGCTGGACGGCCCCGGCCCGCCGCGCTTCACCCTCGCCCTCGCCGCCAAGGACCTCGCCCTCGCGCTCGGCGGGACGGGCCGCGGCGGCGTGCTGTCCGCCGTCGCGGCCCGGACGGAGAGCGCGCTGGCCGCCGGGCTGGCCGGCCACGACCTCACCGCACTCGCAGACCACACCAGGAGAACCGCACAGATGCGCGTCACGCTCGGCAACCCGGCGACCGTCCCGGCGCCGCCGAACCCCGCCTACTCCCACACCGCGTACGTCACGCAGGGTCCGATGCTGTACGTGTCGGGGCAGATCGCCCTGGACGAGAACGGCAAGGTGGACGCCCCCGGCGACATGACCCGCCAGTCGGAGGTCGTCATGTCGCTGCTCGAACGCATCCTCGCCGCGCACGGCGCGGGCTTCGCCGACGTCGTCAACATCCGCACGTTCCTCACCGACATGGACCTGCGCGCCGAGTACGGGGCCGTCCGGAGCCGGTACTTCACCGGCGCTCCGCCGACCAGCACGACCGTGGAGGTGCCCCGTCTGTTCCACCCGGACGCGCTGATCGAGGTGGAGATCGTCGCCGCCGTTCCGTGACGCGAAGGCCGTGACGGTCAGGGCCGCAGTTCCCCGGCCGCGTCCCGCAGGTCCGCCAGGAACGCGGTGACGGCCGGGGACCTGCGCGCGTGCCGCCCGACCGCCGCGTAGACGGAGCGGCGCGGCCGGCCGGACGCGACCGCGCGCAGCACGACGCCGTCCCGGGCCAGCGCGGACGCCGCCACCGCGGGCACGAGCGTGACCCCGAACCCCTCCGCGACGAGGCCCAGCTTGGAGATCCACTCGGCGACCCGCAGCGGTGTCTGCGGGACGAACCCGGCGTCCT
Organism: Actinomadura sp.; assembly: GCF_044508335.1. NCBI lineage: Bacteria > Bacillati > Actinomycetota > Actinomycetes > Streptosporangiales > Thermomonosporaceae > Actinomadura > Actinomadura sp. The sequence goes on along the minus strand of NZ_JBIQHY010000002.1, from coordinate 61,610 downwards.
CGCACCGGGCGCGCAGCGCGGCGATCGCCTCCGGGTCGTCGGCGACGATCCACGGCTCGTCCGCCAGCTCGCCCAGGGGGACGCGGTCCCGCCCGGCCAGCCGGTGGCCGCTCGGCAGCGCGACGAGGAGCGCGTCGTCCAGCAGGGTCACCAGGTCCTCGGCGTCGATCGACGGGTGCTTGTGCGTGCTGACCAGGGCGATGTCGAGATCGCCGGCGTCCAGCATCGGCAGCAGCCGCTCGGTCGTCCCCTCGCGCAGCACCGGCCGCACCCCCGGATGGCGGGCCCGGAACCGGGCGAGGGCGCGCGGCACGAGCGCGGCGTTGGCGGTGGGGAAGGCCCCGAGCCGCAGCGTCCCGGTGTCGAGGCGGCGCAGCCCGTCGAGGGCGCGGGCGGTGTCGGCGAGCCGGTCCAGGAGGGCGCGCGCGTGCGGCAGCAGGTACTCCCCCGCCGGCGTCGGGCGGACGCCGCGGGCGCCGCGCGCGAACAGCTCCACGCCGCAGACGTCCTCCAGCGCCGCGATCTGCCGCGACACCGCCGACTGCGTGTACCCCCCGGCGGCGGCGGCCGCGGTGAACGAGCCGAGGTCGGCTACGGCGACGAACGTCCGCAGCAGCACGGGGTCGAGGGCTTCGGCGCGCACCCGTGAAGGATACGGGCGGTCCTCGGTAGGCTCGGGCCCATGCCCGAGACCCGCCCGTTCGTCAGCCTGGCGACCGATTTCGGGGCCGCGTACACGGCGATCTGCGCGGGCGTGATCCACACGATCGCCCCGGCGGCGAGAGTCCTGGTGCTGAGCGACGAGATCACGCCGTTCGACGTCCGGGAGGGCGCGATGCTGCTCCGGCAGGCGCTCCCGTACCTGCCGGTGGGCGTGCACACGGGGATCGTGGACCCCGGCGTCGGGACGCCGCGCCGGCCCGTCGCGATCGAGACCGGCCGCGGGGACGTGCTGGTCGGTCCCGACAACGGCCTGCTGGTCCCGGCGGCCGAGAAGCTGGGCGGCGTCGTCCGGGCGCACGCGCTGGAGAACCCCGCCTACCGGCTGCCGGAGGTGTCGGCCTCCTTTCACGGCCGCGACGTGTTCGCACCGGCCGCCGCGCACGTCGCGAACGGCGCCGCCGCGGCCGATCTCGGCGCCCCGGTCGAGCCGGTACCGCTGGACGTCCCGCCGCCCGCGATCGAGGACGGGGCGCTCACGGCCCCCGTCCTCTACACCGACCGCTTCGGCAGCCTGGTCCTCGGCGCCGAGCCTGCCGACCTGGCCGCCGCGTTCGGCGAGCTGGCGCCGGGGACCCCGCTGACCGCCGCCTGGTCCGCCGGCGGGGAGGCCGGCACCGTGCGGCTCACGTTCGAGGAGACCTTCGGCGGCGTGGCCCCGGGTGAGCCGCTGCTGTGGGTCGACTCGTCCGGCTGGCTGGGCCTCGCCGTCAACCAGGGCTCGGCCGCCGAGTCGCTCGGCCTCGCCGGCGCGGGCTCCCTCACGCTGCGAAGGGCGGGCTGACCGCCGTGGCGTTCCTCGACGTGGTCGCCTGGGTCCAGGTGTCCGGCGGCCGGATGCTCGCGGTCCGGTCCCGGGGCCGCGACCTGCTGTACCTGCCCGGCGGCAAGCGGGAGCCCGGGGAGGACGACTGGTCGGCGCTGTCCCGCGAGGTCCGCGAGGAACTCGCCCTGGAGCTGGACCGGGCGTCCTTCCGGGAGCTGGGCGTCGTCTGGGCGCCCGCCCACGACCAGCCCGACTTCGCCCGGGTGCGGATGGCCTGCTTCACCGCCGCCTACGCGGGCGCCATGACCGCGGCCGGCGAGGTGGACGAGTACGTCTACGTGGGCCGCGGCGACCGGCACCTGCTCGCGCCCGCCGCCGGGGCCGCCCTCGACCTCGCCGAATCGCGCGGCCTGCTCACGTCGTGAGCGCGAGGCCGCTGCCGATCCCGAGGGCCAGGGTGAACAGGGCGGCGGCGACCGCGACGGCGGAGGCGCCGCGCGCGGGGCGCGGCCGTCCGTCCGCCCCGCGGAACAGCGGGACGATCCAGCGCAGGTAGTAGAACACGCTCGCGACCGTGTTCACTGCCGCGACGGCGGCGAGCCAGGCGTAGCCGCCGTCCAGGGCCGCGCCGAACATCAGGACCTTCCCGACGAACACGGCGGTCGGCGGGGTGCCGACGAAGCCGAGCAGGCAGACGACGAGCGACAGCCCGAGCAGCGGGGAGCCGCGCATCAGCCCGGCGTAGCCGGCGAGGCCGTCCCGCCCGCGGGCGAGCACGACCGCGAACGCGCCGAGGTTCGTCACCGCGTAGGCCGGGACGTAGTACAGCAGCGCGGGCTCGGCCAGGTCGGTGCGGCCGGCCATCGCGACGGGGACGAGCAGGAAGCCCGCCTGCCCGACGGTCGAGTACGCAAGCAGCCGCCGCACGTTGTCCTGCCCGAACGCGGCCAGGTTGCCGAGCGTCATCGTCGCGGCGGCGACCACGGCGACGAGCGCGGGCCAGGACGTCCCGGGCGGCAGCGCCTCGGCGCCGAACCGGTAGAGGGCGGCGAACGCCCCGATCTTCGGGACGGTCGTGACGAACGCGGCGATCGCGGGCGGGGCGCCCTCGGTCACGTCCGGGACCCAGAAATGCCCCGGCACGGCGCCCGCCTTGAACAGCAGCCCGGCGAGCAGCGCGACCGTCCCGGCCGCGACCGCCGCCGGAGGCGCCCCGGCCAGCCCGGCCCGCAGGGCCGGGTACGCGGTGCCGCGCCCCACCCCGGACAGGACCGTCACCCCGGCGAGCATGAACACGCCGAGCAGCGCGCTCATCAGGTAGTACTTCAGCGCCGCCTCGGTGCCGGGCGCGTCCTTGCCGAACCCGGCGAGCGCGTAGGCGGGGATGCTCGCCAGCAGGTAGGCGGCGACCAGCACCAGCAGATCGGACGCGGCGCCCAGCACGACCGTCCCGAGCGCCGACAGCAGGATCAGGACGTAGTGCTCGCTCTCCCGGGGATGGCCGCGCACCCGCCCGGCCGCCAGGGCCAGCACGCCGAGGGTCGCGCCGAGCACGGCGATCCGGGTGACGTGCGTGATCGGGTCGACCATGAACGCGTCGAACACCGCCAGGTCGGTGCGGGTCGCCGCCGCGCCGGCGGCGGCCAGCCCCGCGGCGAGCCCCGCCGCGCAGACCACCGCGACGCGCCACTGCCGCTCGCGGGGCAGGAACAGCCCGCCGACCAGCCCGAGCACGGCGGCGATCAGCACGCACAGCTCGGGTGCGAGGTCGGCGGGGTTCTCGTTCATCAGCGCCCCACGAGTGCGGTCACGGCGGCCGACAGCGGTTCGATCGTGTCGAGCAGGCCGCGCGGCGCGACGCCGATGAGCAGCGACAGGAGCAGCAGCGGCAGGAGCGCGGCCAGTTCGGGCCGCCGCACGTCGGTGACCCGCCCGGTCAGCTCGCCGGGCGGCCCGAGCACGGCCCGGTGCAGGACGCGCAGGAACAGCGCCGCCGTGATCAGGATCCCGGTGATGGCGAGCGCGCCGGCCACGGCGGCGGCGGCCGTGCCGCTGCCGATCGTCCCGGCGAAGATCTGGAACTCGGCGATGAACCCGGACAGTCCGGGCAGCCCGAGCGACGCGAACGCCGCGACCGCGGTCAGCCCGGCGAAGGCGGGCGCGCGGCCCGCGATGCCGCCGAACCGGCCGAGGCCGTAGCTCCCGGCCCGGTCGTACAGGACGCCGCACAGCAGGAACAGCGCACCCGTGATGAGCCCGTGGCTGACCATCTGCGTGACCGCGCCGGTGACGGCGAGCCGCCGCGCGGCGGCGTCGCCGGACGCGTACCCGGCCGCGCCCAGCGCCAGGACGACGTACCCCATGTGGTTCACGGACGTGTACGCGACGAGCCGCTTGACGTCGTCCTGCGCGAGCGCGACCAGCGCCCCGTACAGGACGCCGACCAGCCCGACGATCAGGACGACGAGCGCGTAGCGGCGCCAGGCGTCCGGCAGCATCGGCATCGCGATCCGGACGAACCCGTAGGCGCCCATCTTCAGCATGACGCCGGCGAGGATCGCCGACCCGGCGGCGGGCGCGTCGGTGTGCGCGGGCGGCAGCCAGGTGTGGAAGGGGACGACGGGCGTCTTGATGCCGAGGCCGATCCCGACGGCGAGCAGCGTCAGCCCGGCCGGCCCCCCGTGCAGCGGCGGATCGCGGGTGAGCTCGACCATGTCGAACGTGTTGGGGTCGGCGCCGAGGTAGAGCCCGATGAAGCCGAGCAGCAGTACCAGCGACCCCAGGAACGTGTACAGGAAGAACTTCAGCGCCGACCGTGACCGGTCGCCGTGCCCCCACAGCAGGATCACGAAGTACATGCCGACGATCGACAGGTCGAAGAACACGAAGAACAGCAGGAGGTCGAGGGCGGCGAAGAGCCCCAGGCACACGGTCTCCAGGAAGAGGAACAGCACCGCGAACGCCCGCGGCCGCCGCGCCTGGCGCAGCGAGTACACCGCGCAGGCGGCGAACAGCACGGCGGTCAGCGCGAGGAGCGGCAGCGACAGGCCGTCCACGCCGACGTGGTAGCCGGCCCCGACGGACGGGATCCACCGCGTGTTCGTCTCGTACGACGTCCCGGCGCCCGTCCCGTGGGAGACCCACATCCATGTGACGAGCGCGACCTCGGCGAGGGTGACGGCGATCCACGTCCACGGCACCGCGCGGCGCGGGACGGCCGGCAGCGCGACCGCGGCGGCGGCCGGCAGGAAGATCGCGACGGTCAGCATGGGGGTCACCCGGCCAGGAGGGCGACGGCGACGAGCACCGCGAGCACCACCGCGGCCTGGGCGAAGTAGACGTGGACCTGGCCGGTCTGCGGGTACCGGGCCAGCGCGCCGAGACCGCGGGCGGCGCGGCCGATCGCGGATACCGCGCCGTCCACGCGGATCTCGGCCCGGCGTCCGGTCAGGCCCGCCGCCCGCCGGCCGCCCCGCGCGACGCCCCGGACGGCGCCGTCCACGATCCGGTCGTCGAACCGCGCGAGCGCCCGCGCGGCCGCGAACGCGGGGCGCACCACCACGGCGACGGCGGCCCGCTCCAGGTACAGCCACTCCGCCGCCCACGCGGGAGCCGGAACCCGCCGGGCGGCGCCCACCGCGGCGACCGCGACCACCGCCAGGGCCCCGGACAGGACGAGCAGCCGGGCATCGGCCCCGCCGCCGTCCGGCGCCCCGAGCATCCGGTTCCAGGCTCCGGCCACCGCCGGGAGGCCCAGCACGCCGAGGACGCCGGACGCGACGGCCAGTACGACCAGTGGAACCTGCCCCAGGACGGGCACCCGCACGGCCGCGCCCTCGGCGGGACGGAACACCGCGAACAGGGCCTTCGCCGCGTATGCGGCCGACAGCACCGACGCCGCGAGCCCGACCGCGAGCAGCCCCGCGGGGAGGCCGGCGAGCACCGCGTCCTTCGTCACCCACAGCGACAGCGGCGGGACGCCCGCCAGCGCGAGCGCCCCCGCCCCGAACGCGGCCCCGGCGACCCGGTGCCGCCGGGCCGCGCCCCGCAGCCCGTCCAGCCGCTCTGTCCCGAGGGCGCTCAGCCAGGCACCCGCGCACAGGAACAGCAGGCTCTTCACCGCCGCGTGCGCGACCAGCTGGGCCGTCCCGCCGCTCACCGAACCGGCCCCCGCCCCGAGCACCATGAAGCCGATCTGCGAGCACGTGGACGCGGCGAGAAGCTGCTTGAGGTCGCGCTGCGCGAGCGCGACGGCGCCCAGGACCAGGGCGGTGGCCGCGCCCGCCCAGGACACCAGCGCCTCCGCCCATCCCGTGGCCGCCAGCAGCGGGTGGACGCGCATCAGCAGGTACGCGCCGGCGGCGACCATGGTCGCCGAATGCAGCAGGGCCGATACCGGGCTCGGCCCCGCCATCGCCCGCGCCAGCCAGAACGAGAACGGGAGCTGCGCCGACTTCCCCAGCGCGGACACCACGATCCCGGCCGCGACCAGGTCCCGCCAGGGGCCGTCCGCCCGCGCCAGCGCGTCGAGCCGCAGCGAGCCCGCTCCGGCGAGCGCGAACCCGGCGGCGGCGTAGAGCCCCATGTCGGCGGCCCGCGTGGTCAGGAACGCGACGCCCGCCGACCGGACCCGGTCCGCGTCCGGCCACACGTAGGCGATCAGCGCGTAGGACATCGCGCCCATGACCTCCCAGCCCATCAGCAGCATGAGCAGGTCGGTCGCGGTGACGGTGACCGCCATCGCCGCGGCGAACAGCAGCATCAGCCCGTGGAAGCGGGCGCCGTACCGCTCCCCGGCGGCGAAGAGGAGGACGGCCGCGAGGACGGCGGCCAGGGTCACCAGCAGCACGGCGGACAGCCCGTCCACCGCCGGCCCGGCCAGCCGGATCATCCGGCCGCCCCCCGCCCGGGGGCGGCCGCCCGCACCGCCCCGCCCGCGCCGCTCATCCCTTGAGCTCCCCCGCGTCGTCGGTCGTGTCGACCTCCCGGGCGCGGAACAGCGCGGTGACCACGGCGAAGCCCATCGCCATCTCCAGCGCCATCGCGGTGATCGCGACGAGGATGAGGACCTGCCCGTCCGGCAAGGCGGGCGACACCCAGTACCAGAACCCGGCCGCCGCGACCACCACGCCGTTGATCATGAGTTCGAGGCCCATCATCAGCATCACGATCGACTGCTGGGACAGCGCCCCGAACAGGCCGACGCAGAACAGCGCGGCGGCGAGCAGCAGGAACGCCTCAAGCGTCATGGCCGTACCGCCCCCGGTGCGTCGCCAGCACCACGGTCGCGATCATGGTGGCCAGGATCGCGATGCCGATCACCATCATGACCGGCATCTTCGGCCCCATGATCGACTCGCCGAGCGCGAACGCGGGATCGCGGGGCGGGCGGCCCGCGCGCTCGGGCCACGGGATCGCGACGATCCCGGCCGCGAGCGCCGCGAACACCGCGCCCGAGATGGCGAGCGCGCCGCGCCTGTTGTGCAGCATCGACATCGGCATCAGCCCGGCCGGGTTCATCATGTACATGATCATGAACACCGCCATCACCAGCATCTCCATGATCATCATCAGGATGACCAGGACGCCGAGGTAGTGCAGGCCGACGAGCAGCAGCTCGCCCCCGACGCACAGGAAGGACGCGAGCAGCGAGAACGTCGCCCGCGCCATCGAGTCCACGGTGAAGACGGCGATGCCGGACCCGACCGCGGCGGCGGCGAGCACCCAGAACGCGGCGGCCTGCACGGCTCCCCCTCCTTCAGACGACGACGATCCCGACGACGAGCATCTGCAGCAGCACGGCCGGGATCAGCACCGTCCACGCCGCCGTCATGAACCGGTCCATGCGCAGCGTCGGCACCCGCCCCCGCGTCCACACGAGGAGGGCGAGGACGGCGCACGCCTTCACCAGCGACCACACCCGGTCCGGCAGCAGCGGCCCCGCGCCGCCCCCGAGGAACAGCGGGACGGCGGCGGCCGACGCCACCGTGAGCAGCCCGTACCGCCCCGCCAGGAAGACGAGCCGGTCGGGCCCGGACAGTTCGGCCGCCGCTCCCCCGGCCAGGTCGCCGCCCACCGGATGGCCGAACGGCCCCCAGAACGCCATCGCCGCCGCCGAGACCAGGTACACGGCGAACGCGACCGGCATCCAGACCGCGAACCACAGCCCGTCCTGCGCCGCCGCGATGACCCGCAGGTCCAGCGAGTGCGCGCCCAGCGCGGCGGTGATCAGCGCGAACATGTGCGGCAGCTCGTAGGCGAGGCCCTGCGCGAGGTACCGGTAGCCGCCGGCCAGCGCGTACGCGGAGTTGACGCCCCACCCCGCCAGCCACACCGACCCCCATGCGACGACCTCCATCGCGTTGAACCAGACGACGCCGACGTCCGACCCGACCGCCGCCCGGCCGCCGAGCGGCACGACCAGCGCCGCGAGCGCCGCCGCCACCGGCAGCGAGACGACGCCGATCTTCGTCAGCGGCCGGTCGGACGCGGGCGTCACGCGCCGCTGCAGGGTCAGCAGCCGCACGGCCTCCTGGAACGGCGCCGCGGGACGCCCGGCGAAGGCCCCGCTCAGCACCGCCGCCGCGACCGCGAGCACGCCGAGGACGACGACCTCAACCATCGATCGCCCCGAGGTCGGGATCGAAGCTCGCCACGATCAGCCGCGCCTCGGCGAGCCCGGCCCCCTCCAGAAGCGACGGCAGAGCTTCGAGCGGCTCCGGCGGCCTCCCTTCCGCCCCCTCGATCTCGCGGAGCCACCCCTCGACCCGCGCCCGCACGCCGCCGACGCCGCGCGTCATCCACCGCAGGGCGGGCGACCGCCGGACCCTCCGGACGAACGCCCCCGGCCGCGCCCCCGCCGCGCCCGCCAGGACCTCGTCGCGGAGCACGGCGGCCCGCTCCCCCGCCGCCTCCCACCCGGCGATGCGCAGGAACCGCGAGAGGCTGTCGAGCCGGGCCGGGACCCGTCTGCCGTCCGTCCAGAACGTCCCGTCCGCACGATCGACGACGGAGACCTCCGCCGCCTGGACGACGTCCCCCTGCAATGTCAGATCGACGCGCAGCCCGGCGGGCCAGTACGGCAGCACCGGGCCGAGCGGCACGTGCAGGACGTCCAGCCGCAGGCCGTCCCGGTCGTCCCCCCGGCCGGCCATCTCCGCGTCGAGCCGCAGCGCGGGCCGCTCGCCGCCTCCCCTTTCGCCGTCCAGCCCGCGGACGCGCGGCTCGGGCATGTCCCGCCACACGGTCTCGATGGCCTCCGCCAGCGCCGGCCCCGGTGTCCCACAGACGACGAGCATGCCCGTCTCCGCGGGGGACAGCGCGGGCCGCCACCGGCGCCGCCGCAGCTCGGCCTCCACCGCGAGCCTGTCCGGCGTCCCGTCGGCCGCGGACACGACGAACGGGCGCGGGTCGCCTCTCAGGCCCATCCCAGCGCCCCCTCCCGCCACGCGTAGAGGACGCCGACCAGCAGCAGCGCCAGGAAGGCGAACATCTCCACCACGGCCTTCACGCCCACGGACGCGACGACGAGCGCCCACGGGTACATGAAGACCATCTCCATGTCGAAGGCGAGGAACACCATCGACACCGCGTACCAGCGCACGTGGAACCGGGACAGCGCGTGCTCGGCCGGGCGGGCCCCCGACAGGAACGGCCCGGCCTCGAACGCCCGCGGCGCGACCGCGAACGACACCGCGTACACGGCGGCGACGGCCGCCCCGACCAGCCCGAGCACCGACAGGACCACGGCGTAGGGCGGCATGGCGGCTCCCGATCGGACGGCTAGTCCGCCTTTACCTGATCACGACGCCCCCGAAACATCTCCTCAGCCCGAGATGTCCACCCCCTCCCGCCGCGCGGCGGCGCGCCGGCGGCGCAGCCTCGCCCCGAGGGTGACCAGGCCCAGCCCGACCGCGTAGATGGCGGCGTTGACCGCCGCGTAGCTCCACGGGACGGCGTCGGCGTCCTTCCCGAACGCCCCGGTTTCGCCGCCGACCCACGCCCTGGTCAGGGTCATGGTCTGGAAGGTGAAGACGAACGAGTGGACGGCGACGTAGGCGAGGTAGGCGGCGACCCGGTCCCGGACCAGGTAGCCGAGCGGGAGGGGCACCAGCAGCATGACGATGAGTTCCATGCCGCTCAGCGTGGACGTCCCGGCGGATCCGCACATCCAGGCGGGCCCTGGAGAAGAAGCACGTGCTGGCACGGATGCGCGAACGCCCTGCCACGCCGCATGATGGCGGGATGCCCGTCCGCGCCGGCACCGCGCTGCGCCCCCGCGTGGCCCTGCCCGCCGGCGTGTTCGTCCTCGGTGCCGCGCTGCAGGTCGCGCTGTCGGCGCGTCCGGAGCAGGGCGACCCCGCGCCGGTGCTCGCGGCGACGCGGACGCGCTGGAGGCCGGCGTCGCGGACCACCGCCCGGACCTCGCCGTCATCGACGTGCGGATGCCCCCGGAGATGACCGACGACGGCGCCCGCGCCGCGCGGCGGCTGCGGCAGACCACGCCGGGCCTGCCGATGATCCTGCTGTCGCAGCATGTGGAGACGCGGCACTCCGTGGCGCTGGTCTCCTCCGGCGGCTTCGGCTACCCGCTCAAGGACCGGGTGCTGCGCGTCGACGACTTCCTGGACGCGCTGGACCGGGTCGCCGCCGGCGGCTCGGCGCTCGACCCGGAGGTCGTCGGGGCGCTCCTCGCCCCCGCCGGGCGGCGGGACCCCCTTGGCCTGCCTCACCGCGCGGGAGCACGACGTCCCCGCCCTGGTCGCCGAAGGGCACACCAACGCGGGCGTGGTCGCCCGGCTCCACCTCGCGGAACGGACCGTCGAGACCCACATGCGCGGCATCTTCCAGAAGCGGGGCATCGCCGACGACGCGGACCGGCACCGCCGCGTGCTGGCCGTGCTCGCCTACATGTCGCGCTGAGGCTCGCGAGTGGTGCTAGGGCTTGCGTGTCGTGCTAGGGCTTGCGTTCGCGGTCGGCCGCGGCGGCGGCGAGGATCATCTCGTCGACGACCCAGCGGGCGCGCGGCGACAGGTCGACCAGCGCGCGCAGCACCTCCGGGCGGATGATGCCCTGCTCGACGTCCCGCTGCAGCGCCTTGATCGTCAGGTCGTCGCCGATCGGCGCGGACTCCCCGGCGAAGCCGAAGAACCCGATCGGCACGCCGAAGAAGGTGGCGAGCGCGGTCAGCGTCTTGAGCTGCGGGTTCTCCTGCCGTCCGGTGCGCAGCTTCCAGACGGTGGTGGAGGAGATGTCCTCCCCGGTGGCGCGCGAGATGGCCGCGGCAGTCTCGACGTTGTTGCGCGGCGGCTCCGCGTCCGCCGGCCACAGGTTGCGGATCAGCCACTCGACCTTCTCGGCCAGTGACGCCCCCGGCGAGATCCCGCCCACCTGCTCACGCATCATGCCCCTCCCCATGTCAGTGATTTTAGTTGACCACATCCGGGCTCATCAGCCAAGGACATGCACCCGGTGGAAGGGCGTGCCGGGCGGTCCGCTCGGTAAAGGGGTGGTCAGGGCGCTCTGATTCCCCATAGAGTTCAGCGTCTTTTTGGACGGCACCGAGGGAGAACGGCGAGTGGATTCCGCACGGATTGACGGCTCTAGCGAAGCGACCCTCCGCGTCCGTTATCGGGATTACGGCATATGGTGGAATGTGCTGCTCATCGTCGTGATCCTCGGCAGCCGGTTCTTCGGGGCGGCGTCCTTCGCCTCCTCTTTCTCATCTGTCGTCTGGGTGGCGGGAACGCTTTTGTTCCTCGTCAGCGGGCTGGTGATGGCGCTGCGGACCCGGCGCGGCCTGACGCTGGACGCCGACGGCATCACCTGGCACCAGGTCGAACTGTTCATTCCCTGGTCCCAGGTGACCGAGGTGGACGTCGACACCAACGTCAAGGGCTCGGGAAAGCCGAACCTGATCGTGCGGACGGCCGAACCGGCCGAAGCTCTGGAGGGGCGGCGGGGGCTGGCCAGATTCGTCATCCGGGCGAGCACGGATCAGTACGGCGGGCCGATCGCCGTGAAGGCCCACCTTCTCGCGGTTCCCGCCGATGCCGTCACCGCCGCCGCGGACCGGTTGCGGCAGTCGGCCGGAGACGTCCGCGACACCCGGCGGGAACGCGCGGCCGGCGCCGCCGACTTCTGGGACACCGCCGGACTCGCCGGGCTCGTCGCCTCGCTGGCCGCGATCGTCATCCCCGCCCTCTTCTAGGCAGGCCGCCTTTTGCCACATCCCGGATTCCCGGGCGGTGCGAGCCGGGCGTCCGCCAGCATGGGCGGCGGCACCCCCTGGTCAAGGAGATTCCCGTTCATGCACCTCAGCGACGACGATCCGCGGTGGCGGCAGCGCAGCGGCGGTTCAGGCCACTACGACCCCGAATGGGTGCCGGGCGATGAGGACCGGGCGCTTCGCTATTGGGAGGCGCTGGACGGCAAGGGCCGCGACATCCTGCGCTACCTCATCCGGCACCCGGGCCGCGAAATCCATCACACGGAGCTGGTGAAGGAACTCCGCCTCGATCCGGAAGGGACGAAGAATCCGGCGAACGTGATGGCGGGCTCCCTCACGAGCATGAGCGAGGGGAACAAGGCGGCGGGCCGCCGCTATCCCTTCTCGTGGCGGGAGGGGGACGGCGGCGCCTCATACGGTGTCAAGCCGGAGACCGCCCGCATTTTCAATATCGCGCTGAAGGCCGCCCATGTGGTGGAATCTCGCGGCGGACTGGTCGCATTGACCGCGTCCGCCGAAGAGGTGGGGCCGCTCGTCCAGCGCCTGGACCACGTACTCGACGGTGCGGACGTGCGGATGGTGCTGGGCTCCGCATGCACGACCGCGCTCAAGGCCGTCCAGCAGTTCGTCGCCGCTCTGCAGCTCCCCTACCCGGCCGCCCAGGGCTGGACGGAGTTCCTTGGACATCTCGGCGAGCGCCCGGCCTCGCTGCGGCAATGCATCGTCGTCACCGACGCCTGCCGGCTGCTCAGGCACGAGGACTACGACGTGTGGCGCGAGCTCACCGGGACCCTCCGCGGCGGGCCGTACTGCCTCGGCGGCGGCTGGTTCACGCTGGCCCTCGTCGACGACGAGTACTCGTGGCAGGAGTGGACGCACGGACCCCTCAGCGAGGTTCGTCCCCACGATTGAACGGCGCCGCGGCGATGAGTCCGGCGAGCAGGACGGGCCCCAGGGCGAGACTGAACAGCACGTCGGTGAGCCAATGCTCGTCCGCCACCGTCAAGGCGACGGCGGCGGCGGTCCCGGTGACGAGGGCGATGTCGCGCCGCCGGCGCTGCGGCAGGCGGCACCGGACCTCGGGCAGCGCGACGACCAGCAGTTCGAGGATCACCCAGTCCAGGACGAACGCGTTGAGCGTGTGCCCCGACGGATAGGCCGTCCCGTAGGTGAACAGCGTGTCGGTCCCGCCGGCGGGAAACCGCCGGGGTACGGCCGCCTTCAACCCGGACTGCAGCAGCGACAGCAGCACGACGATGGCCAGACTCATGGCCGGGTACCGCAGCGAACGGCGGCGGACCGCCGCGGCGGCGGACAGCGGCGCGATGATCGCCACCAGGACGCCGCGCTGACCGAGCTTGGTGATCGTGTGCACGGCGGCCAGCGTCCCGTCCCGGACGTGCGCGTCGCAGAACTCGTGGATGATCCAGTCGAGCCGCCGGAGCGGGCCGTCGAGCAGCACGTCGGCGGTGACCAGCACCATGACCGCGAACAGCAGCGCGTACCAGCCCCTCGACCCCCACCGCACGCGTGCGGCATTCCCCGTCCGCGGGGTTTCCCACACGTCAGGGGGTGAGGATGGCGCGCCCCCGGACCCGTCCGGCGTCCAGGTCGTCGATCGCGGACTGGAAGTCGTCCAGCCCGTAATTCTTCGTGTGCAGCGTCACCGCGCCGCGGGCGGCGAGGGCCATCAGGTCGCACAGGTCGTTGTAGGACCCGACGAGGTTTCCGATGATGTTGATCTCCGCGGAGATGATGTCGATCGTGGGGACGTCGATGTTCTCCCCGTACCCCACGACGTGGTAGTCGCCGGCCTGCCGCAGCATCCGCAGCCCTTCCGCGGTCGTGCCGCCCTCGCCGACGAAGTCGACGACGACCTCCGCGCCGCCACCGGTGAGGTCGAGCACCTTCCCGACGTGCTCCCCGTCGGCGACGACTCCGTGGTCCGCGCCGATCTCGGACGCCAGCTCCACGGCGTCCGCCTTGCGGTCGACGACGATGAGCTCGGCCGGGCTGATCGCCTTGAGCACCTGCACGCCGATGTGCCCGAGCCCGCCGGCCCCGATCACCACGCACCGGTCCCGCGGTGTCAGCCGCCGCGCCGCCTTCGCCGCCGCGTGGTAGGCGGTGAGCCCGGCGTCGGCGAACGCCGCCACGTCCGCGGGCTCCAGCGACTCGTCGAGTTTCACGACGCTCCGCGCGGACGTCTTCAGGTAGTCCGCGTACCCGCCGTTGGAGTCGATGCCGGGGAACCTGCTGTTCTCGCAGTGGACGTCGTCCCCGGACCGGCAGGCCCGGCACAGCCCGCACGTGACGAGGGGATGCAGGATCACCTTGTCGCCCTCGGCGACGTTCGTCACCGCCGGCCCGACGGCCTCGACCCACCCGGCGTTCTCGTGCCCGATCGTGTAGGGCAGTTCGACGCCGGACATCTCGGCCCACTGCCCTTCGAGGATGTGCAGATCCGTCCGGCACACCCCGGCTCCGCCGATCCGGACGACGACGTCCAGCGGCCCGTCCACCCCGGGGATCGGAACGTCCGCCATCCGCAGATCCTGGCCGTATCCGACGACCTGCACAGCTCGCATCAGGTGCTCCTCGTGGACGGGGATTCGTCGACGGAGCCCATACCCACGAACGGCGGGCCTGTTCGGCGCTTCGGCCGCAAAACAAAAACCGCAGATCCCAGGATCTGCGGCCGCGTGTACCCCCGAGCGGATTCGAACCGCCGTTACCGCCTTGAGAGGGCGGCGTCCTAGGCCACTAGACGACGGGGGCCGGACATCCGAGCGATCTCCGCCCGGACCTCGCCAAGCCTACCGGACTCCCACCCCCACCTCGAACCAGTTTCGCCCCCGCCCACGACCGCCGAGCAGCCCACCCCAGGCACCACTGACCGCCGATGGTTCCGCGCGTGACATGGTCCATGCCCGGCCCCACGAAAAAAGCCGCTGGCGCGCACAGCCGACGAGTCGGATATCAAGGCATGGTCTTGCACCCAAAGGCTGCTGCAACGATCTCCGTGCGCGCCTGGATGCGGGTGAAGTCTCTTGGACGTCGCACCCAAAGACTCTGCGCGTACGCCCCAGCCAAAGGTTCGGGCGAAGCCCGAACACCGGGGGTTCCAGGGGGTCGCCCCCTGGAAAGACACTGCGGGCCAAGGCGAAGGTGCCGGAAGGCACCGAGCAGGGGAGCCCGCCATCGGGGGTTCCAGGGGGTCGCCCCCCTGGGAAGACACTGCGGGCCAAGGCGAAGGTGCCGGAAGGCACCGAGCATGCGGGCCCGCCATCGGGGGTTCCAGGGGGTCGCCCCCCTGGGAAGACACTGCGGGCCAA
>NZ_JBIQHY010000002.1:0-46460 GCF_044508335.1 Actinomadura sp. | reverse complement strand
GGCGAAGGTGCCGGAAGGCACCGAGCATGCGGGCCCGCCACGTACCCCCGAGCGGATTCGAACCGCCGTTACCGCCTTGAGAGGGCGGCGTCCTAGGCCACTAGACGACGGGGGCGTGTGTCCGCGTGCGGCGGACGCAGCTGGGGTACCAGGACTCGAACCTAGACTAAGTGAACCAGAATCACTCGTGCTGCCGATTACACCATACCCCAGTGAGGTACGGGCTTCCGTGCCGTTTCCAGCCCGGTCGCTCGCGCCTCGATGAGAATACAGGACCTTGCGAGAACGGCCAAAACGATTGGCCGGAACGGCGGTCAGCGGGTGAAGTCGGGCGGTCCGATGTGGGTCCGGCCCCAGTCGACGAGGGGGCGCAGGCGCCGCCAGGACGTCCGTACCCGCGTGACGACCTCGCCGGGATCGGCGGTCCACGGGTCGGCGGGCCAGCCGGTGTGGGCGTAGAGGGAGCGGTGCCGCAGCAGGTCGAGGCGCGGGTGGTCGGGGGCGGTGCCGCGGGGGCGGGTCTTGAGGCGGTCGCCGGCGATCTCCATGCCGGCGGACCGGAGGTCGTCCACGATGGCCTGGAGTTCGCCGCCGTAGGTGTCGGACCCGGCGGCCTCGCGGTAGCGGCGGAGCTGGTCGGGGGTGGGCGCGTACATGCCGCCCGCGACCATGAGGCCGTCCGCGTCGATCTGGATGTAGAAGCCCTCTCCGGTGTGGGCGCCCTGGTGCGTCTTGTAAGGAGACTTGTCCTTGCTGAACCGGACGTCCCGGTACGGGCGGAAGAGCTTGACCGCGCCGAACTCCTCTTCGAGTTCGGCGCACAGCTCGGTCAGCGGTTCGCGCACATGCCGCTCGTAGGTCTCCTTGCGGGCCGTCCAGTAGGACTTGCTGTTGTCGGCCAGCAGGCCCTCGTAGAAGGAGAACGCCTCGCCGGTGAAACCGCGGAACGCCATGGCTCAGTCGCGCTCGATGACGCGGTTGGTGAGGCGGCCGATGCCCTCGATGTCGACGGTCACCTCGTCCCCGATCTCCAGCGGGCCGACGCCGGCGGGGGTGCCGGTGAGGATGACGTCGCCGGGCAGCAGGGTCATGACCTGGCTGACGTACTCGACGAGGGTCGGGACGTCGTGCAGGAGCAGGGAGGTGCGGGCGTCCTGGCGGACGTCCCCGTTGACGGCCGTGGAGATGGCCAGGTCGGCGGGGTCGGCCTCGGTCTCGATCCACGGGCCGAGGGGGCAGAACGTGTCGAAGCCCTTGGCCCGCGTCCACTGCCCGTCCTTCTTCTGCAGGTCGCGGGCGGTGACGTCGTTCGCGCAGGTGTAGCCGAGGATGACCTCGGCGGCGCGGGACGCGGGCACCTCGCGGCACATCCGGCCGATGACGACGGCCAGCTCGCCCTCGTAGTCGACGCGGTCGGACAGCTTCCGCGGGTAGGCGATCGCCTCGCCGGGGCCGATCACGGCGGTGGACGGCTTGGAGAAGATCACCGGCTCGGCGGGCGGCTCGCCGCCCATCTCGCGGGCGTGGTCGGCGTAGTTCTTCCCGATCGCGATGATCTTGCTGGGCAGGATCGGCGCGAGCAGCCGGACGTCGGCGAGCGGCAGGCGCTGCCCGGTGAACGTCAGCTCCCCGAACGGGTGGGCCGCGATGACGGCGACGGTGTTCTCCTCCACCACTCCGAAGGACATGCCGTCGTCGGTGGAGAACCTGGCGATACGCATGTTCGAGAGCCTAGTACTCCCGTCAGAAGCCGCACGCCCCGCCGTTCAGCTCGCACCCCTTCGGCGTGGACGCGCGCCCGGCCGCGCCGTACTGGATCTCCCACGTGCCGCCGGGCGGGATCGCCGGGGCGCCGTCGAGGTTCCTGATCTCCACCTTCTCGCCGCCGCGGACGAGCCGCGCGCCCCAGATGTTCTTGACGTCCGCGCCGGGTGCGCGGAACGTCAGCTTCCACGTCTTCATGGGGCGGTCGGTGCGGTTGGTGATGACCATCCTGCCTTCGAAGTACCCCTCGTCCTGCTGGACGAGCTGGTACGTGAT
This sequence comes from Actinomadura sp., assembly GCF_044508335.1. NCBI lineage: Bacteria > Bacillati > Actinomycetota > Actinomycetes > Streptosporangiales > Thermomonosporaceae > Actinomadura > Actinomadura sp. The sequence continues at coordinate 44,420 of NZ_JBIQHY010000002.1, read as the reverse complement.
CCCCTTGCCCCGCACGAGCGGGCCGATCGGTGCGGTGGTCGCCGGCGGCGGCGTGCCGGGCGCGCCCGGCTGCTGCGCGGGCGGCTGCCCCGCCGCGGGCGCCTCGCTCGGCGCGGGCCCGCCGGGGGTCGGTCCGCCCGTCGGCCCGCCGGCTCCCGCCGGCGCCGACGCGCCAGGCGGCGACGGGGGCGACGACGGGGGCGCCGCGCTCCCGCCGTCCGAACCGCCCCTGGTGAGCAGGAGCGCCACGACCGCCGCGGCGGCGACGAGCAGCACCACGCCGACGGCCCCCACGAGGATCAGCGGGCGCCGGGACCGCCTCGGCGGCACTCCCCCGGACGGCATCACCGGAGCGGTCGCGCCGTGCTGGGGAGCCGGCCCTGACGGCATCGCGAGCGGGAATGCCGGAGCGCCGGCGTCCGTGGACGCCGACTCGGCCCCGAACTGCTCCGTCCACGGCGTCTCTCCCACGACCGGCGAGGGCGCCGGCGCCGGCACCGCGCCCTGCGCGAACGCCGCCGCCTCCTCCTGAGGAGGGGCGGGCTCGCCGAGCCGGATGTCGGTGACGGTCGCGGACGCCTTCTCCGGCGCATCGCGGGAGGTCGCGCCCGGGTCGTCCGGAGGGTCCTGGGAGGTCGCCTGCGGGTCGTCTTCGGGGTCGTCGGCCGGAAGGTCGCGGAGGGTGACTTCCGGAGCGTCCTCGGGGTCGTCGGCCGGGAAGTCCTGGACCGTCGCGTCCGCGAGGTCGTCGACGACGGTCGAATCGGCCGCGGTGCCCGCGTCCGGCGCGGCGGCCCGGCCGGGAACGCGGAACTCGGCGGTCGTCTTGTGGTCCGGGGGCACGTACCCGGAGTCCTCGCCGCTCAACTCGTCCACCCTCCGCTGTCGTCGATCTCATGGAGTCCGACGACGGGCGAAGCGGTTCGGTTCAGCCCGAAACCGGGAGGTGTCCGGAATGCGTCAGCCGGCCGGCGCAGGCTCGAGCCCGCGCCGCGCGGCCTGCCTCAGCTGCCGGTTCAGCATGTCGGTGATGAGCTCGATCGCGTCCGGACCGGTCGCGTCGAGGGCGCCGCTCAGCCAGCGGGTGGCCTCGGCGAGCAGTTCCTCGGCCGACTCCCCCTCGGGCCCCGCGTCGGCCATCCGCCCCAGCAGCGCGCCGAGGCGCAGCGCGGCGTCGGCGCTGCCCGACTCGGCGGCCCGGCGGTACCAGCCGGCGGCCTGGTCGAGATCGCCCTCGCGCTCGTAGACCTCGCCGAGCCCGAACGCCATGTCAGCCCAGGTGCCGTCCGTCGGACGCCCAAGGTCCTCGGGAGTCCACGGTCGGACGGGCATAGGATCACTCCGGCAGGTCGGTTCGATGGGACGGCATGCAGGAACGCCACGCATGCCGTGCAGGTCCCCATAGTGGACGCTTCAACCGAAATCCGCCACCGCTTTCGCCGCATTTGGCGAAATTTCTGCGTAACCGTACCGATACCGACGGAAACAACGTCGTTCTTTCGAACGACCGGTTTCAGGCGGCCCGGAAGCGGAGCAGGGCGTCCTCGAACCCGTCGTGTCCTGCGTCGACGGCCCGCACCGCGGCCGGCGCCTCCACCGCCCCGCGCTCCAGCAGGTGCGGGACGGAGCGGGGCTCGGGCAGCACGCCGCCGCCGAGCCGGACGGGATCGCGCAGCACGGTCCGCACACCGGGCTCCCCGGAGACGAACTCGCCGAGCACGAACCCCTCGGATTCGTTCCACACGAGGGCCCGGAGCCCGAGCACGAACGTCGCGTCGCGCGGGTTGGCCGGGTCCAGCCAGACCTTGGAGAGCGGCGCCCCCTGGGCTTGGAGCGCGTCGCCGACGCAGGTGACGTAGCCGCGGATGACATCGACGAAGGGATCCGAGTGAGGCAGGGGCCGAAGGCGGTCGATCACTGATTCATCCCTCTCTTCGAGTTCTTTACGAAGTATGAGGGAAGATGATCCTGTTTGTCCCGTTTGGAAGGGAGAAATCTGGCTGAAGGCAGGCCAAATAGCCCCCTTCGCCACACAACTCCCTTCTCTCTCGTCTCTTCGCGGCTCAGACCGCCCGGGGCGGGGCGGTCCGGGGTACGGCTCGTGCGGCGAGCCGCGAGGCGAACTCCGGCATGAGGTACGAGGCGAGCCAGGGAGCGAGGACCGCGGCGCACGCCCCCGCCGAGTAGAGCGCCGTCAGCCGCCCCGGCGCCCCGGCCCGCCGGCCGAGTTCGGCGGTGATGACCAGGACCGCGGCGCCGGCGACCGCCGCCTGCTCGGCGCCGGCCCACGGCTGCCGCGCCGCCGGCGGCACCGGCGTCAGCTGCAGCACCGGGACGGCCGCCGGGCCGGGCTCGTCCACGACCGGCTCGCCCAGGGCACCGGGCCCGGCCGGTCCGCCGAGGCCGGCCCGCCCGGAGTGCCGCGTGATCCGTTGCTCCGGCGTGCTCGACGCCGCGTCCATCCGGTCTTCCACCTCGAACTCTCCTTAAGGTCAGCGGTCCGCTCCGCGGCGACCGGAGGTCATGTTCTCGGCCCGTTCAGCCCCCGGACGGTGACCAGCGAGGGCCAGCGGCCGGTCTCCACCGGCGCGGGCGGCTCGCTGCGGAGATCCGCGTGCCTCGTCCGGAAGCCGATGCTGACGACGTAGAAGACCGTGGCCAGGAAGAGCGCCGTGGGAACGAGGACCCAAAGCATGATCGGGGTCATGGTTGAACCTCCTCCGGGGAGTTCGCGATATCCCTTACATCCAGAACATCCTGCTGCTAGTGTTGTCAGAGTTTTCAGCTGGTGAGACTTGTCCCAACAAGTTGCTATCCAGCTTGTACCCTCTTTTGGGATTGCAAACACATAGGATGGGAAGAACTTGTTCAGAAGTCCGGTTCTGTGCAATGTTCCGCAGGTACGGCGGTCGGTACGAACCGGGACGGGCAGGCCGGAAGGGAGCGGATCCGATGGCTCGCACGACGCCTCTCCGCTGGCGTGATATCGCCGATGACCTGCGCCGGCGCATCGAATCGGGAGATCTCGCGAGCGAGAAGGGCTCGTCCGAGCGACGGCCGCTGCCTCCCGAGAAGGAGCTGGAGCAGCAGTACCGCGCCTCCCGCAACACCGTCCGAGACGCGCTCGCCTGGCTCCGGCAGCAGGGATACGTCGTCTCCGAACAGGGCAAGGGGACGTTCGTCGTACCCGAGCCCGACATCGTCGACGTCACGCTGCGCGCGGTCGAGCTGGGGCTCGCACCCGGCGCCGTGTCGGACGAGTGGTACAACCGCGACGCCGCCATCCCCGCCGACCGGAACGCGACGGTGTCGCAGGTCAAGGTCGAGATCCAGGAGGGCACCAAGGTCATCGCCCGGTACCTGCGGACGAAGAGCGGCTCGGAGTTCATCTCCCGCCACCAGGAGATCTTCCTCGACGAGAAGCCCTGGGTGCTGCAGACCTCCTTCTATCCGCTGGAGTTCGCCACCAGCGGCGCGTCCCGCCTTCTCCTCCCCCGCGACATCCCCGAGGGGGCCGTGGCCTACCTCGGCGAGGCCCTCGGCTATCGCGAGGTCGGCTTCCACGACGAGATCAGGGCCCGTGTACCGGACGAGAACGAGAAGCGGTTCTTCAGCCTCGGCGAGTCGGCGGCCGGCATCGTCTTCGAAACGGTGCGGACCGCCTACTCGGCCGACGGCAACCCGTTCCGGGTCACCGTGACGGTCTGGCCCGCCAACCGCACACGGCTGCACTACAACGACGGAAAGGTCCCCGACGCCGTCCTCAGGACGCCCGGCCTGGCCCCCAACGACGACTCTCCGCCCACGTCCTCGCCGGACGGCGACGCCGGAAGCGGATAGCCGGCCGCCGCCGACCACGGCGGCCGTCACACACCAGTCCATATGCCCCCCTTCCCGACCGGACGGGAGCCTTCGCGCCCCCGTTCACCCGGCCGGGAGGAGGGGTCTTGATCTTTCCGGAGTCAGGAGCACGTGGATACAGACACCGAGGCCCTTCAACCGAGCAGGGCCGCTCATCCCACCTACCCCATCCGCCTGGCCCGGCCGGACGAGATCGACGTCGTCCTGGGGCTCATCGACCACGCGGCCGAATGGCTGCGGAAGAAGAAGACGACGACGCAGTGGGCCGAGCCGTGGCCCAGTCCGGAAGGCCGGGAGAAGCGGGTCTACGAGGCTCTCGCCAACGGCGAGACCTGGCTCCTGTTCGACAGGGGGCGCGCGATCGGCACCGTCTCCATCAAGACGATGGGTCACGAGGAGCTCTGGACCGCGAAAGAGCGCGAGGTCGAGGCCGTCTACCTGCACCGCCTCGTCGTCCACCGGGACTACGCGGGACTCGGGCTGGGCGCCGAGCTGATCGACTGGGCCGGTCGCGAGGGCGCCTCCCAGCAGCGGAACGCGGCACTCATCCGCATCGACGTCTGGACCGACAACAACGCGCTCCACGACTACTACCGCGGCCTGGGTTTCAGGTACGTCGCGACGCGCCGCACCAAGGACAGGACGCCCTCGGGCGCATTGTTCGAAAGGCCTCTGACCACCGCCCGGCCTGGTCGTCCTCAGCGCATCATTGAGGAAGGAGCCGACCTCTGAGGAACCCCCATGGCACGAACCCCCATGTACGTCGAGATCGCCCAGGATCTTCAAGGCCGGATCGAGGACGGGAGGCTCGCACCAGGGGAAGCACTGCCAGAGGCGGTGCCTCGCTTCCAGTGATCTCCCGCAAGCCCGACGCGCGGGACGGGCTCTTCAACGCGCTGCGCGAACGCTGACCCAGGGGTCGGCGGGGTCAGACGAAGCGGACGAGCATCAGGTCGCTGTCGGGGGTTTCGCGCCAGTAGAAGGCGCCCGGTTCGCGGGACATCTCTTCGATCTCGCCGGCGATGATCAGGGCGCGGTTGATGCAGTCGGTCTTGTTGTAGCCGGTCAGGTACTGGAGGCGCTGGAGCGCCTGGACGGCCTTGCCGGTCAGGTTGACCGTGACGCGGTCGCTCGTCGGGGCGGTGTCGGCGCGGCGGCCGGGATCCTTCGCGTCCTGGGCCTCGGAGGATGCCCGAGAGTCCGTCATGAGCGCTCACTCCAATCCGGGGCGCGGAGCCCGGCCCACCCCCTGCGTTCCGGCGCCTGACCGGAAGCCTCATCCGGTCAGGCGCCCATACAGCCCTCCGTCAGCAAATCCATGCCGGGTGTACAGCATGCACGACAGAGGTTCCCTCGTCTTCGCCGCCGGAAACCTCCGACAGCTCCTCCTTGCCATCAGGTAAGAAGACGTTCACCATTCTAGCAGCAGTCTTCGTATGGCTTTCGTATGTATTTTGAATGCGGAGTGGGGCACGGACGAACACCGGGAGGCTGCGGGCCCTCCCGGGGGAAGGAAGACTCCGTGAGACTGAACCGCTGGGCGGCGCGGCTGCGGGGGCGCGCGGCGCCCACCGCCGGCTCGGGGCCGGTGAACGCGAAGGTCATGACCCCGGTGACGCTCGGGGCCGTGGTGCTGGGGTACGCGCTGGACGGTCCGGGCACCGCCGCGATCAGCGGCGTCCTGGCCTTCCTCACGCTCCCCGCGGTGGCCGTGACGAACGCGGTCGTCCAGTATCTGAAGGCGGACACGCTGCAGGAGACGTCCGGGCCGCCATCGGCGGCGGTGGCGGTCCCGTCCGCGCCGTCCGCCCTGGCACCGGTCTCCGACCGGGTGGTCTCGCGGGAGGCCCTGACGTTCTGGGACGCGCTGACCCCCGTGGAGCGGCGCGACTTCATCGCGCGGGCCCGCCGGCATCTGTACCGCGCGGAGGACGTGCTGTGCCGGGAGGGCGGCGTCGCGGGCGAGGTCGTGGTGATCCTGTCCGGGTGGACGCGGGTGTGGGTCTGGGAGGGGCCCGAGCAGCGGATCATCGCGTTCCGCGGCGCCGGGGAGCTGGTCGGGGAGCGCGCGGCGCTGATGATCCGGGACCGGTCCGCCACCGTGACGGCCGACGGCGACGTCCAGGCGCTCCGGATCGACGCCCACGACTTCGGCGCCTTCCTGGACGCGCACCCGCGCGTGCGGGGCGTCCTGGAGCAGCAGGTCTACCGGCGGCAGATCGAGAAGCCCGGCTTCCAGGCCGTGCGGGGCAACTGCTCGATCCTCATCACCGACATCACCCGGTTCAGCTCGCCGGTGCGCACCGACGCCGACCGCGGGTACGTCCTGGGCGCGATGTACGACCTGATGGGCGAGGCGTTCACCGCGTCCGGCCTCGACTTCGGCCGCCTCTACCAGGAGGACCGCGGCGACGGCGCGCTCGTCGTCGTCCCGCCGACCACGCCGACCGACAAGGTCGTCGACCCGATGCTCGCGCACCTGGCGGCGTCGCTGCGGCGGCACAACCGGCGCGCCGCCGAGGCGACCCGGCTGCAGCTGCGGGCCGCGCTGCACGTCGGTCCCGTGCAGCGCGGCCCGAAGGGCGTGGCCGGCGGCTCCATCATCACGACGCGGCGGATGGTGGACGCCCCGGCGGTGAAGCGGCGCGTCGCCGAGACGGGCGCCGACCTGGCGTTCGTCACGTCCGACTTCGTGTACGACACGGTGATCAGGCCCGCCCCGGGGCTGATCGACCCGAGCCGCTACTCGCGGGTCCGGGTCAGGGTGAAGGAGGCGTCGCTGTCGGCGTGGCTGATGCTGGAGGGCGGCGCGTCCCGGCTCCGCGCCGTGTGACGGTCAGGACTCCGCGACCAGATCCTGGTAATCGGGGTGCTTGCCGATCCACTTCTTGATGAACGGGCACACGGGGACGACCGAGCCGCCCTTGCCGCGGATGTCGTCCAGCGTGCCGCGGGCCAGCGAACTCCCCACGCCCTTCCCCTCGAACGCCGGGTCGACCTCCGTATGGATGAGGACGACGGCGTCGCCCTCCCGCTCGTATTCGACGAAGCCGGCCAGGTCGCCGTCCACCCTGATCTCGTAGCGGCTCTTCTCGGCGTTGTCGGTGATCTCGGTGCTCATGCCCGGGTAAATGCCCAGCGGGCGCGAGAGATTCCCGGTCAGCCCGCGTCGTAGCCGGCGCGGAGCAGGCAGTACGTGACGGCCTCCTCCAGGGCCTGCCAGGACGCGGCGATGACGTTGTCCTCGACGCCGACGGTGCCCCACTCGCGCTCGCCGTCGCCGGACTCGATCAGCACCCGTGTCCGCGCGTCCGTGCCGTGCGCCCCCTCCAGGATGCGGACCTTGTAGTCGACCAGCTCCAGCCGCGCCAGCTCCGGGTAGAGCCGACCGAGCGCGATGCGCAGCGCGTTGTCGAGGGCGTTGACGGGGCCGTTGCCCTCGCCGGTCGCGATGATCCGCTCGCCCTTGGCGTGCAGCTTGACGGTCGCCTCGCTGACCATGGAGCCGTCCGGGCGGCGCTCCACGATCGACCGCCACGACTCGACCTCGAAGTGCCGCTGCCGGACGCCGGTCAGCTCCTCGCGCAGCAGCAGCTCGAACGAGGCGTCGGCGGCCTCGAAGGTGTAGCCGGTGTTCTCCAGCTCCTTGACCCTGGCGACGACGGCCTTGGCCTTCTCGCCGGACAGGTCGTAGCCCAGCTCGCGGCCCTTCAGCTCGACCGACGCGCGCCCGGCCATGCTCGACACCAGCATCCGCATGTCGTTGCCGACGGCGGCGGGGTCGATGTGCTGGTACAGGTCTGGGTCGACCTTGACCGCGGACGCGTGCAGCCCCGCCTTGTGCGCGAACGCGGACACGCCCACGTACGGCTGCTGCGAGCCGGGAGCGATGTTGGTGACCTCCGACACGGCGTGCGCGATCCGGGTCATCTCGGCGAGCTGCGCGTCCGACACGAGGCTCATGCCCCGCTTGAGCTGCAGGTTACCGACGACGGTGAACAGGTTGGCGTTGCCGCTGCGCTCCCCGTACCCGTTCGCGCAGCCCTGCACGTGCGTGGCGCCGGCCTTCACCGCGGCGAGCGTGTTCGCGACCGCGCAGCCGGAGTCGTCGTGGCAGTGGATGCCGACCCGGACCCCGTACCCGACGACCTCGTGGACGACCTCGGCCAGCTCGTCCGGCAGCATGCCGCCGTTGGTGTCGCAGAGCGCGACGACGTCCGCGCCCGCCTCGGCGGCGGTGCGGACGGCCTCCAGCGCGTAGGCGCGGTTGGCCTTGTAGCCGTCGAAGAAGTGCTCCGCGTCCAGGAAGACCCGTTGGCCCTCCGCACGCAGGTGGGAGACCGTGTCGCGGATCATCGCGAGGTTCTCCTCCAGGGTGGTGCGGAGGGCCAGCTCGACGTGCCTGTCGTGGCTCTTGGCGACCAGGGTCACGACGGACGCGCCGGATTCGCGCAGGGCGGCGACCTGGGGGTCGTCGGCCGCCTTCACCCCGGCCCGGCGGGTCGCGCCGAACGCGGTGAGCTGCGCGTGCCTCAGGTCGAGCTCGGTTCGAGCCCGCCTGAAGAACTCGGTGTCCTTGGGGTTGGCGCCCGGCCAGCCTCCCTCGATGAAGCCGACGCCGAGGTCGTCGAGATGCCGCGCGATCGCGAGCTTGTCGGGCACGGAGAGGTTGAGCCCCTCCTGCTGCGCCCCGTCGCGCAGGGTGGTGTCGTAGACGTGGAACGCGTCGCGTTGCATTGGTGAGAACCCCCAGAGGGTGGCGCCAGGGCACAAAAAAACCTCTCACGGACGTGAGAGGTCTGCGCGCCGGCGTTGTCCCGTTAGCTGCCGGCGCGCCAGCCGATAATGACGAGGCTGTTGCGCATGATGCTCTCAGTCTGCCACACGCTTCGCGCGCCTGGGACATCCGTCTCAGATCCTGAGACGGGACGGCCCCGGCGCACGGTGCGCCGGAGCTCGCGAACCCGCAGGTCAGATGATTTTGTGGACCCAGCCGTAGGGGTCGGAACGGGTGCCGTACTGAATGCCGACCAGCTCCTCGCGGAGCCGCATCGAGATCTCGCCGGGCTCGCCGTCCCCGATCGTCCACTCCCGGTCCCGGCCCTTGACCCGGCCGACCGGGCTGATGATCGCGGCGGTGCCGCAGCCGAACACCTCGGTGATCTCGCCGGACGCGCAGCCCTCCTGCCACTCGTCGATGCTGATCTTGCCCTCCTCGGCGGGGATGCCGAGGTCCGGGGCCAGCTTCAGCATCGAGTCGCGGGTGACGCCGGCGAGCAGCGTCCCGGTGAGCGCGGGCGTGAGCAGCCGAGCCTGGGAGCCGGACCCGTAGACGAACATCAGGTTCATCGAGCCGACCTCCTCGACCCAGCGGTGCTCCACCGCGTCGAGCCAGACGACCTGGTCGCAGCCCTGCGCGACGGCCTCGGCCTGCCCGGCGAACGAGGCCGCGTAGTTGCCGCCGAACTTGGCCTCGCCGGTGCCGCCGGGCGCCGCGCGGGTGTAGTCCTGCGACAGCCAGACCGTGACCGGCTTGATGCCGCGCGGGTAGTACAGCCCGGACGGCGACGCGATGACCATGAACAGGAACTCGTTCGCCGGGCTGTTGACGCCGAGGGCGCGGGTCGTGGCGAACATGAACGGGCGCAGGTAGAGGCTGTGGCCCTCGGCGTCGGGGACCCAGTCCTTGTCCGTCCGGACGAGCAGTTCGATCGCGTCCACGAACAGCTGCTCGGGGATCTCCGGCATCGCCATCCGCTTCGCCGACCGGTTCATCCGGGCCGCGTTCATGTACGGGCGGAAGGTGACGATCGACCCGTCCGGCTGCTTGTAGGCCTTGAGACCCTCGAAGAGCTCCTGGGCGTAGTGGAACACCTGCGAGGCAGGGTCCATCGGGATCGGCCCGTACGGTTCGAGTTTCGCGTCGTGCCAGCCGCGCTCCGCCGAGTACCTGATCGTGATCATGTGATCGGTGAAGTGCCGGCCGAAGCCGGGGTCGGCCAGGATCGCCGCGCGTTCGTCGGCGCTCGCGGGCCGCTCGGTGCGCGTGATCTCGAACTCCAGGGTGTCGCTCATCGCGGTTCGTCCTCTCGCGGATCGCCGGGCGGCCCCATCGCCGCTGTGGCTTCCTTAGTCCCTATTGTCGTACTTCGTCTAGTCCTGCTCCTCCACGCGGCGCATACGGAAGACCGGGCGCGCCGCGGGGGCACGCCCGGTCCGGCCGGACAGGCGGCGTGCCCTATCCGGATACTCGCTTGGCGATCGCGTCGCCGATCTGGGACGTGGAACGGGCGCCGAGCCCGGCGCGCTCCGCCAGGTCGTCCGAGACGGCCTGCTCGACGCGGCGGGCGGCGTCGCCCTCGCCGACGTGGTCGAGCAGCATCGCGACGGACAGGATCGTGGCGGTCGGGTCGGCCTTGCCCTGCCCGGCGATGTCGGGCGCGCTGCCGTGCACCGGCTCGAACATCGACGGGGCGGTGCGGTCGGGGTTGACGTTGCCGGACGCGGCGAGCCCGATCCCGCCCGCGATGGCGGCGCCGATGTCGGTGATGATGTCGCCGAACAGGTTGTCGGTGACGACCACGTCGAACCGCTGCGGCTGGTTGACGAAGAACATGGTGGCCGCGTCGACGTGGACGTAGTCCGTGGCGACCTGCGGGTACTCCTCGCCGACCCGCTTGAGGACCCGCTGGTAGAGGTCGCCGGCGAACGTCAGGACGTTGTCCTTGTGGACCAGCGTGAGCTTCCGGCGCGGGCGGGACGCCGCGACCTCGAACGCGTACCGGACGACCCTCTCGACCCCGTACGCGGTGTTCACGCTCTCCTGCGTGGCGACCTCGTGCGGCGTGCCCTTGCGCAGCACGCCCCCGACGCCCGTGTACGGCCCTTCCGTCCCCTCCCGGACGACCACCATGTCGATGTCATCGGCGGTCACGCCGGCCAGCGGCGTCTCGACGCCTGGGAACAGCTTCACCGGCCGCAGGTTGACGTAGTGGTCGAGCTCGAACCGGGCGCGCAGCAGCAGCCCGCGCTCCAGCGTCCCGCTGGGCACGCTGGGGTCGCCGACCGCGCCGAGCAGGATGACCTCCTGCTCGCGCAGCTCGGCCAGCACCGAGTCGGGCAGCGTCTCCCCCGTCCGGTGCCAGCGCGCGGCGCCGAGGTCGTAGGTGGTCTGCTCGAACGTGAAGTCGCCGGACACGGCGTCGAGGACCTTGAGGCCCTCGGCGACCACCTCGGGGCCGATCCCGTCGCCGGGGATGACGGCCAGACGAATGCTGCGCGAAGCCATGCGCGCACTCTACTGCAAACGTCTCAGTGCGTGGGCTCTCGTCTCACGATCCGGGCAAGAGTCCGCAATCCCCGCACATCCCGCCTCCGGGCACCCGGTAGTACAGGCAGCAGCTCTTCCGGACGAACCCGTCCGGCCCGAACTCCCCCGTCCCGGCCAGCGGCTCCCGCGCCAGCAGCGCCCGCACCAGCGCGGCCCGCGCGGGGTCGGCCGGCCCCACGTTCAGGCTGCCGGCCAGCGCGGAGGCCGCGTTGCCCCAGACGAGACCGTCCGCGAGGTTCACGAAGCCGGCCATGGTCTCTTGCAGGGGCCGGAGATGCCCGTCCACCACCATGGGGTGCACGAGCCCGGCGGCCTCGGCGGCGCCTTCGACCCGCCGTCCACCGGGCTCCGCGAGCCCCAGCGCGATCGGCTCGCCCGGCGCCCACCGCCACCGCAACCCGCTCACGTCGGGGACGATGCCGACCGCCGCCGCGGCGACGACGGGCGACCACAGCCGCGCCGCGAGCCCTTGGAACACCAGGGAGGCCGCGACCCGCCGCTCCCCCGTCCCGAGCCGCTCTGCGTAATCCCCTGTCAGCGCGCGCAACCGCGTGGTGTCGCCGCCGAACGGCCGCCACTCGGGCCCGTCGAGCCCCGCGGTGATGATCTCGAAGTACGGCCCGAGCCGGGCGAGGTCCCGCAGCACCCCCGCGACCTCGGCAGGGGTGACGTCGACCGGCATAAGCCTCAGTGTCACATGCCCGACAGGGCGCTGAGCGGCGAGCGCGGCCGGGCCGGCGCGACGACGCCAGCCGCCGGCCCGGCCGCACGACCACCTCGATCGTCGCGATCGCGTCCGGAGGCGGGTTCGGGCCTGCGAGAACCCGATCGCGGGGCGGACGGCTAGTCGGCGCGCCGGTCCAGGGCGGTCTGCAGGGCGCGGGCGGCTTCCTCTTCGGCGTCGTCCGCGGGCGCGTTGGTCCAGGTCTCGTTCATGGGAATGCTCCAGATTCGCTGAGCTGTGGCGAGAGGGCGGCCGGACGGGCGTTGTTCGCGCGATCCGGCTGGACATCGGACTCACGGCCAGGCAGAGCCTCCGCAGCGGGTGCCGGCCTGCCGATGATCAGGCCCCGCTGCGGCAGCGAAGGATTACCACGAAGCGCCGCATGACTACCTGCGAGATTACCCCCGGTCCGGCGGGGTTGTCCCGACCCGTGGCCGGGTATCTCGTCATTTGAGACAGGTTTGGGGTGGCGTACGTCACGGGCGGGCGCACCGGAAGCGCGCCCGCCCGTGACGGAAGGGGTCTCAGCCCGCGGGGTCAGCCGTCGAGGTCGACGCGGCGGCCCATGTCGGCGCCGACCTCCCGGGTGATGGCGTCGACGAGCTGCGGGGAGATGGCCGAGTCGACGGTGAGCGCGATCAGCGCCTTGCCGCCCTTGACGTCCCGGCCGACCTGCATGCCGGCGATGTTGACCTGCTCGTCGCCGAGCAGCTTGCCGACGGCGCCGACGATGCCGGGGCGGTCGACGTAGGAGAAGAACGCCATGTGCTCGGTCGGGACGAGCTCCATGTTGTAGCCGTTGATCTCGATGATCCGCTCGGCGTGCTTGGGGCCGGTGAGCGTGCCGGAGACCGAGACGACCTCGCCGTCGGCCATGGTGCCGCGGACCTGCACGACGTTGCGCCAGTCGGGGCTGTCCTCGGAGGTGGTGAGGGTGACCTCGACGCCGCGGTCGCGGGCGAGGAGGGGGGCGTTGACGAACGTCACGGCCTCCTCGATGACGTCCACGAAGACGCCCTTGAGCGCGGCGAGTTCGAGGACCTTCACGTCGTGCTCGGCGATCTCCCCGCGGACGACGACGTCGAGGCGGACGGGGACGCCGCCGGCGAGGGCGGTGAAGATGCGGCCGAGCTTCTCGGCGAGCGGCAGGCCGGGCTTGACGTCCTCGGCGACGGCGCCGCCCTGGACGTTGACGGCGTCCGGCACGAACTCGCCGGACAGGGCCAGCTTCACCGAGCGGGCGACCTGGGTGCCCGCCTTCTCCTGCGCCTCGTGGGTGCTGGCGCCGAGGTGCGGGGTGACGACGACGTTGTCGTGGTGGAACAGCGGGCTCTCGGTGCACGGCTCGGTGCTGAACACGTCGATGCCGGCGCCGGCGACCCGGCCGTCCTTGATCGCGAGGTCGAGGGCCTCCTCGTCGACGATCCCGCCGCGGGCGGCGTTGACGATCCGCACGGACGGCTTGACCTGCTGCAGCTCGCGGTCGCCGATGAGGCCGAGGGTCTCGGGCGTCTTCGGCAGGTGGACGGTGATGAAGTCGCTCTCGCGGAGCAGCTCCTCCAGCGTGACGAGCTTCACGCCGAGCTGCGCGGCGCGGGCCGCCTGCACGTACGGGTCGTAGGCGATCACGTTCATGTCGAAGGCGGCGAGGCGCTGCGCGACGAGCACGCCGATGCGGCCGAGGCCGAGCACGCCGACGGTCTTGCCCTGCAGCTCGACGCCGGTGTACTTCGAGCGCTTCCACTCGCCCCGCTTGAGCGCGGCGTGGCCCTGCGGCACGTTGCGCGCGGTGGCGAGGAGCAGCGCGATCGCGTGCTCGGCGGCGGTGACGATGTTGGACGTGGGCGCGTTGACCACCATGACGCCGGCCTTGGTGGCGGCCTCCACGTCGACGTTGTCGAGGCCGACGCCGGCGCGGGCCACGACCCGCAGCTTCTTGGCGTGCTGGAAGACCTCGGCGGTGACCTTGGTGGCGCTCCGCACGATCAGCGCGTCGACGTCGGCGACGGCCGGGAGCAGCTGCTCGCGGTCGCTGCCGTCGGCGTGCCGGACGTCGAAGTCGTTCTCCAGCACGGCGATGCCGGCGGGCGAGAGTTCTTCAGCGACGAGGACGACGGGCTTGCTCAAGGGAAAACAGTCCTTCGGAATGTGAGAGTGGTGTGTGCTGCGTGCAGGTGAAGTCGCGAGTCACCTCGTCGTGGCCCTCGCCCCCGGCAGCCGAGTCTATAACCCGCCGGCCGCGGCGGTTCGCGGCAGGGAGAGACTCACCGGTAACTACCGCTCCGGCCGGATGCGCCCCGTATGTCAGGCCGCGTTCGGTTCCGGCACGGCGGCGAGCACGGTGGCCACCCGCTCGGCGTCGGCGAGGTGGATGTGCGGGACGTCCACGAACACCCGCAGCGGCCCGGCGGGCAGCCCCAGCTCCTCGGCGACGCCCAGCTGCACCTCCCGCAGCGGGATGTACATCAGGTAGCCCCGGTGGACGTTCTGCGACCGGAACATCGCCGTCATGATCAGCCGGTAGCCGCGGATGCGGAACGACAGCGCGGTGAGGGCGGGCAGCCCGTCCGCCGGCTCGCCCGGGATCGTCAGCGAGATCCACGCGCTCGTGGTCCACGGCCTGGCCCGCAGCAGGTCCACCACCCAGCGGATCTGGTCGTGCCCGCCGAGGTCGTGCAGCCGCGGCCAGTACCGCCCGCGGACGACCCGCCGGGTGCGCTCCTGGGCCCGCCGGACCAGCCGCGCCCGGTCGCCGTGCTCGTGGAGGAGGGGGTCCTCCCAGCTCAGCGAGTTGATCTCGAACACCAGCGGGGGCCCCTCGATGATGGGCCCGCCGTCCTCCAGCCCCGCCTCGCCGGCCGCCCACACGTGCCGGAGCACGCCGATCCACGCCTGCCCGCACGTCTCCCAGCGCCGGACGTCCTTGTCCCCTTGCGCCGGCATGTCATGACTCCGCACCGTAATTCAGAGATTTACCTGCCCGCGGCAATGCCGCACCGGAAGGGAATTCCGCGCCGTCCCCGGCCGGTGACCTTCCGTCGTCCTCGATCAGCCTCGCCCAACTCATGCACACTGCCCCAAGACCCGCCACGGCAGCGGTCACAGGGTGTTCGTGCAGGTTCGACCCGCACGGGCCGCGGCCGTCACGGCTTTCTTCAAGTATCAGGCAACGTACCCGAAAACGATAGGCATATTTATCCGAACGGTACCTTCACCGGCATTCTGACCGCGTTGTCGTCCATCAGTCACTGGACAATGCGTCCGGCGATCCCGGCGCGTCCTCACCACGGGTCGGGGACGTCCCGGTGCAGCACGATGTACCCGTCCCGGCGGAAGACCTGCCGGTACCCGGCGGCCTCCAGGCCGGCGACCCGGCGCCGCTGCTCGGCGACCGACCCGAACGGGAACTCCAGCCGCCCGACGCAGGCGACCACCCAGGGCGCGCCGCGCGGCCGCTCGTCCCACAGCAGGACGCGGGCGCGGGACGTCAGCGCGGGCCCGACGCCGTTGGCCGCCTCGACGAGCGCCCCGTCGGGGATCACCGCCGCGGCCGCCGACGCCGCGCGGGCCCGCTCGTTCTGCCGCCACAGCGCCGGGTCGGCCAGGTGCCGGTACGCGAAGAACGGCACGCAGGCGAGCGTGGCGGCCAGCACCCCGGCCATCGGCAGGACGGGCGGGAACCGGCGCGCCGGCCGCGGCCGCCCGCGCAGCCGCGCGGCGCCGTCCGCCGCCGCGAGGACGAGCACGGCGATGACGAACGCGTTGTAGTGGTAGTGCGGCTCCCACCAGTTGCCGAACCGGCTCGCGAGCATCCGCTCGGCCAGCAGCGGCACGGCGGTGAGGGTCAGCGGGGACGCCAGCGGCAGCAGGAGCAGCGGCAGGACGAGCAGCGCCATCGTCACGACCTTCTGCGGCGGGTCGACGAGCACGGCCGCGACGTCCCACGGCCGGGTGAGGGCGTGGACGGCGGCGTGCGGCACGTCCGGGCCGAGCGCGCCGTACGCCCAGTAGTAGTCGTTGTCGCCGCCGAACGCGGCGATGAGCACGCGGGAGCCGACCCAGGCGGCGACCAGCCCGACCGCGGCGTAGGCGAGCCCGGCCCGCCGGTCGCCGCGCGGCAGGAGGTCGCGCAGGCGGCGCCGCTCGCCGTCCCGCTCGTCGGGGCGGGTGAGCAGGTAGAGGCCGAAGCCCGCGAGCAGGAGGCCCATGTCCTCCTTGACCAGCAGCAGCGCGGCCGCCGCCGCGGCCGCCTGGACGCGCCGCCCCGCGTCGTACCGCTCCACGAGGAGCGCCGACAGCAGCGGGACGAACGCGACCTCGTGGAAGTCGAACGCGAGCGCCTCGGCGATCGGCCAGGACAGCGCGTACGCGCCGGCCGCGCAGTAGGCGGCGCCGGGGCCGAGCCTGCGCTCGGTGTACCGCCAGATCGGCCGGATCGCGAGCGCGAACAGCACGGCCTGCGCGACGAGCAGCGTCTCCGGGCCGGCGTGGATCCAGTAGAGCGGCGCCAGCAGCGCCAGGATCGGCGAGAAGTGGTCGCCGAGGACGGAGAAGCCGGGCCCGAAGCCGTTGTGGACGCCCTTCACCATCGCGACCGGGAGGTCGAAGCGGCTGTAGGAGCGGACCGCCTGATCGAAGATCACGAGGTCGTAGCTGCCGGTCCGGAACGCGTGCAGCCGCATCAGCGAGTACGCGGCGTAGAGCAGCGCGGCGGCCGCGGTGAGCGCGGCCGGCAGCAGGCGGCGGCGCCGGGTGCCTCCCCCGGCGCCTGCGGGAACCTCGCGGGCGGGCCCCTGCGCCACGACGACCTCGGCCACGCGCCGGACGCTACCACCCGCCCGGCGCGCGGCTGAGTTCCGTCCCGCGCGTTTCGCCCGCGCGTTTCGCCCGCGCGAGCGCCATCCGTGACCGCGCGTTTCCCGGTACCCGCGCCGCTCCCGCGGTCGCGGGACACGTCCCGCAGCGAGAGGACGTTCACCGCCGCGCCTGCTCGTCGGTGCTCGCGGGAGCCCCGGCGGGCGCGGAGGGGTCGGGCGGCTCGGCGCCGACGACGTAGGTCTCGCAGTGGTCCAGCCAGCGCACCTCGGCCTCCGCCTGGAAGATCATGGATTCCAGGACCAGCCGCCAGGCGCGGTCGCCCTGGTCGGCGGGGACGGCGGGCGCGTCGGCCTTGAGCCGGGTGAGGTCCTGCAGGGTGCGCAGCGTGGCGGTGCGCTGCGCCTGGACGACCTGGGCGACGTCCACGCCGGGGGCGGTGACGGCCATCGCCAGCTTGATCGCCAGTTCGTCGCGGGGCCGGTCGCTCCGGACGATCGGCGTGGCGAACCACCGCCGGACGTCCTCCTCGCCCGCCGGGGTGATCCGGTAGACGAAGCGGCCCTCGTCGTCGGCGCCGACGCGGGTGACGAGGTCGTCGCGTTCGAGCCTGGAGAGCGTGGAGTAGACCTGCCCGATGTTGAGCGGCCAGGTGGCGCCGGTGAAGGACTCGAACTCGGCGCGCAGCTGGTAGCCGTAGCGGGGCCCCTGGGACAGCAGTGCCAGCAGGCCGTGACGGATCGACATGCCCACCAACTATGCATACCGGGTATCCCCCTGGCAATACCGAGTATGCATCCGGCAGGACACACCGCCGGGATTTCACTGTGCGCGACGGTCCGGACCCTTAACGTGACCGGTGTTCCCGGCCGATCAGGAGAGACCCGTGACCACGGACCGCACCTCGGACCGCACCTCGGACCGCGCCCCCGACCGCGCCCCGACACCGAACAGCCTCGACAGCGTCCTGCGCGACGTGCTGCGCGTCTACGACCACCGCTACCTCGGCCTCGACCGCGCCCAGCGGGAGCGGCTCATGGACGGCACCCGCCGCCTCATCGGCGAGGAGGGGCTGAGCGAGGCCGCCCGCGCCGCCATGCCCGCGTCCGCGCGGCTCCGGGCGTTCTGCATCCAGCACGGGCTGCGCGAGGAGCTGGAGCGGCTGATCCGGGACGAGGTGGAGGGCAGCCCGGCGGGCGCCGTCGTGGTCGGCGGCCGGATCTACGCGATGTACCCGTACCTGCGCGGCGTCCCCAGGCAGGACGCCGACATCACCGCCGAGGTCGGCGTGGAGCACCGGCTCGACGCGGTCTCCTGGCAGGGGCGCAGGGTGCGCATCCGCGGCGTGGCCGCGCTGCAGCGCGTCGAGACGAACCACACCGCCGTGGACGTCGTCCTGCGGGAGCGGACGTCCGGCAAGGAGCACGGCTTCCCCGCCGGCCCCCGCCCGGACGGCGGCCGCGGTTTCGAGGCGGTCGCCGACCCCGCCGCCGTGGAGCCGGGGCGCTGGGACGTGCACGTGGCGGCGACCGCGCTCGGCGTCACCCGCGAGGCGCGCTTCGGCTCCGTCCGCGCCGAGGGCCTGCGGACCGGGCCGCAGCGGCGGGCGGCGGGGCAGAAGGACGTCGCCGTCTACTTCACCAGGGGCGGCCACCTGGCGCTGTTCGTGACCGAGGCGCCCGGCGCCGCCTCGCCCCTGGCCAGGCTGCTGCGCCGGTTCCGCCTCTGACGCGCGCGGGGCGCCCGGACGCGCGGGGCGCCCGGACGCGCGAAGGCGCGGGGGCGGGCCGCCCCCGCGCCTTCGCGGCGCCGCGCCTCAGCGGAGCGGGCTCAGTCGTTCAGCCAGCTCATCATCGGGCGCAGCTCGGCGCCCGTCTTCTCGATCGGGTGCTCGGCCAGCTCCTCGCGGTACTGCTGGAACTGCTTCTGGCCGCCCTCGAACTCGTCCACCAGCTCCTTGGCGTACTGCCCGGACTGGATCTCGCCGAGGATCTTCTTCATCGCGGCCTTGGTCTCCGGCGTGATCACGCGCGGACCGCGGCTGTAGCCGCCGTACTCGGCGTTGTCGGACACCGACCAGTACATCTTGGAGATGCCGCCCTCGTACATGAGGTCGACGATCAGCTTCATCTCGTGCAGGACCTCGAAGTAGGCGACCTCCGGCTGGTAGCCGGCCTCGGTCAGCACCTCGAACCCCGTCTTGATCAGCTCGGAGACGCCGCCGCACAGCACCGACTGCTCGCCGAACAGGTCGGTCTCGGTCTCCTCGGTGAACGTGGTCTTGATGCCGCCCGCGCGCAGCCCGCCGATCGCCTTGGCGTACGACAGGGCCAGCGGCCACGCGTTGCCGGACGGGTCCTTCTCCACCGCCACGATCACCGGCACGCCGCGCCCGGCGACGAACTGGCGGCGGACGAGGTGCCCCGGGCCCTTCGGTGCGACCATCGCCACGTCCACGCCCTCCGGCGGCTGGACGAGGTCGTAGCGGATGCTGAAGCCGTGGCCGAAGAACAGCGCGTCGCCCTCGACGAGCGCGGGCTTGATGTCCTTCTCGAAGATCTCCCGGTGGTGGTGGTCCGGGGCCAGCAGCATGATGAGGTCGGCCTCCTCGGCCGCCTCCGCCGGGGTGACGACGCGCAGGCCCTCGGCCTCCGCCTTCTCCCGGCTCGCCGACCCCTCGCGGAGCCCGACCCGCACGTCCACGCCGGAGTCGCGCAGGGAGAGCGCGTGCGCGTGCCCCTGGCTGCCGTAGCCGATGATCGCCACGTGCCGGCCCTGGATCACGCTCAGGTCGGCGGCGTCGTCATAGAACATCTCAGCCACAGTGCTGTCGCCTTTCGTTGTTTCCCGTTGGTTCACGCGCTGCGCTCGATGGCCCGCAGCGAGCGGTCGGTGATGGACCGGGCGCCGCGGCCGATGGCCACCATGCCCGACTGCACCAGTTCCTTGATGCCGAACGGCTCCAGGACCCTGATGAACGCGTCCAGCTTGTCACGGTTGCCGGTCGCCTCGATGGTGACCGCGTCCGGCGCGACGTCCACCACCTTGGCACGGAACAGGTTCACGGTCTCCAGGACCTGCGAGCGTGTCTCGGCGTCGGCGCGCACCTTGACCAGGACCAGCTCGCGCTGGACCGACGCCGAGGGGTCCAGCTCGACGATCTTCAGGACGTTGACCAGCTTGTTGAGCTGCTTGGTGACCTGTTCGAGCGGCAGGTCGGCGACGTTCACCACGATCGTCATGCGGGAGATGTCGGGGTGCTCGGTCACGCCGACGGCGAGGGACTCGATGTTGAAGCCGCGCCGGGAGAACAGCGAGGCGACCCGGGCGAGGATGCCGGGCTTGTTCTCCACCAGCACCGAGAGGGTGTGCAGGCTCATCGGGCTCAGTCTCCGTTCTCCCACTCGGGCGCCATGTCCCGCGCGATCTTGATGTCGTCGTTGGTGGTGCCGGCCGCGACCATCGGCCAGACCATGGCGTCCTCGTGCACGACGAAGTCGATCACGACCGGGGCGTCGTTGATCTCCATGGCCTTGTTGATGACCTCGTCGACGTCCTCGGCCCGCTCGCAGCGCAGGCCGACGCATCCGTGCGCCTCGGCGAGCTTGACGAAGTCGGGGATCCGCTTCGCCGCGTGCAGGTTGGTGTTGGAGTAGCGCTCGTTGTAGAAGAGCGTCTGCCACTGCCGGACCATGCCGAGGTTGCCGTTGTTGATGACGGCGACCTTGACCGGGATGCCTTCGAGCGCGCAGGTCGCCAGCTCCTGGTTGGTCATCTGGAAGCAGCCGTCGCCGTCGATCGCCCAGACCGTCGCGCCGGGCGCGCCCGCCTTGGCGCCCATCGCGGCGGGGACCGCGTAGCCCATCGTCCCGGCGCCGCCGGAGTTCAGGAACGCTCCCGGCCGCTCGTACTTGATGAACTGCGCGGCCCACATCTGGTGCTGGCCGACGCCCGCGACGTAGTAGGCGTCCGGCCCGGCGATCTCCCCGATCCGCTCGATGACGTACTGCGGGGACAGCGACCCGTCGGCGGGCGTGTCGTAGCCGAGCGGATACGTCTCGCGCCAGGCGTTGAGCTGCCGCCACCAGTCGGTGTAGTCGCCCTTGTTGCCCTGCTCGTGCTCGTTCTGCACGGCGACGATCAGGTCGGCGATGACCTCGCGGGCGTCCCCGACGATCGGGACGTCGGCGTGCCGGTTCTTGGAGATCTCCGCCGGGTCGATGTCGGCGTGCACGACCTTGGCGTGCGGCGCGAACCCGTCCAGCTTGCCGGTGACCCGGTCGTCGAACCGGGCGCCGAGGGCGACCAGCAGGTCGGAGCGCTGCAGCGCGCCGACGGCGCCGACGGCGCCGTGCATCCCGGGCATGCCCATGTGCAGCGGGTGGCTGTCGGGCAGCGCGCCCTTGGCCATCAGCGTGGTGACGACGGGCGCGCCGGTCAGCTCGGCGAGGACCTTCAGCTCGGCGGACGCGCCGGCCTTGAGCACGCCGCCGCCGACGTACAGGACGGGGCGCTCGGCGTTGACGATGAGCCGTGCCGCCTCGCGCACCTGCTTGGAGTGCGGCCGGGTGACGGGCCGGTAGCCCGGGAGCTGGAGCTGCACGGGCCACTCGAACTCGACGGTGGCCTGCAGGGCGTCCTTGGCGATGTCGACCAGGACGGGGCCGGGGCGCCCGGTGCTCGCGATGTGGAACGCCTCGGCGATCGTGCGGGCGATGTCGCCGGCCTTCGTGATCAGGAAGTTGTGCTTGGTGATCGGCATCGTGATGCCGGCGATGTCGGCCTCCTGGAAGCCGTCCGTCCCGATGAGGGAGGACGCGACCTGGCCGGTGATCGCGACGATCGGCACCGAGTCCATGTAGGCGTCGGAGATCGCCGTGACGAGGTTGGTCGCGCCGGGCCCGCTGGTGGCCATGCAGACGCCCACCTTGCCGGTCACCATCGCGTAGCCCTGGGCGGCGTGGCCCGCGCCCTGCTCGTGCCGGACGAGGATGTGGCGCAGCTTCTCGGAGTCGAACAGCGGGTCGTACGCCGGGAGGATCGCGCCACCCGGAATGCCGAACACGGTGTCGACGCCGACGTTCTCCAGGGCGCGCACCAGCGCCTGGGCTCCCGTCATCTGTTCGGTCGTCATGATTCTGCGGTTCCTTGGGGAGTGAGTCTTGGCTCGCCGGGCAACAAAAAACCCCCGCCGCCGTGAAGCGGTCGAGGGGAGGCGCGCAGGACGAGAAGCTTGGTCAGCCTGCGCGCCGACCAAGTACTACGAGGATGGTGGAAGTGCTCTGCACGGGCCTACTTTCGCCGATGTCCGGCCCACGGTCAAATCCGTGGACAGTAAATCTCAGGATATGAGACGTCTGTGGCGTGCGTCACCCGGGCAGCGGCAGCGCGACGTCCCCCGGGCGGTTGCGCCCGGCGAGGTTCGTCCGCACCAGCGACTCGACCCGCCCGGCCGCCATCGGGCGCGCCACGAGGAAGCCCTGGCCGCGGGGGCAGCCCATCTCCCGCAGCAGCTCCAGCTGCTCGGGCCGCTCGATGCCCTCCGCGACCACGGTCAGCCCGAGGTCGCTGCCGAGCCGGACGATCGTGCGGGTGAGCAGCGTCCGGGTGTCGTCCGAGCCGAGGCCCGCCACGAACGACGGGTCGATCTTGATGACGTCCACGGGCAGCTGGCCGAGGTAGGCCAGCGAGGCGTACCCCGTGCCGAAGTCGTCGATCGCCAGCCGGACGCCGAGGTCGCGCAGCTCCGACAGCCGCGCCACGTTCTGCCCGGCGTCCTCGACGAGGACCTCCTCGCGGACCTCCAGCGTGAGCGCGCTCGGCGGCAGCCCCGTCTCCTCCAGCACCGCCGCGACCGACTCCACGAAGCGCGGCGCGGCGATCTGCCGGGCGGTGAAGTTCACCGAGACGCCCACGTCCCAGGAGTCGCCGCGCCAGCGGGCGACCTCGCGGCACGCCTCCCGCAGCACCCAGTCGCCGAGCGGGATCATCAGGCCGGACTCCTCCGCCGGGCCGATGAACTCCTCCGGCGGCACCGCCTCGTTCCCGCGCCACCAGCGCAGCAGCGCCTCCACCCCGGTCACCCGGGACGTGGCGAGGTCCACCACCGGCTGGAACTCGACCGCGAACTGCTCCTCGGCCAGCGCCGCCTGCAGGTCGCTGCCCAGTTCGAGCCGCCGGACGACGTCGGCGTGCATGTGCGGCGCGTACACCTCGACGCGCCCGCCGCCGACCTCCTTGGCGCGGGCCATCGCCAGGTCGCCGTTGCGCAGCAGGTCGGCGGCGGTGCGGCGGATCCGGCGGCTCCCGTCCGCGTCGGCCGCGGGCTCCTCCTCGTCCCCGGCGAACGCTATGCCGACACTCGCGGTCAGCACGATGTGCTTGTCGCCGACCTGGTAAGGGTCGGCCGAAAGGACGCGCAGGAGCCGTCCGGCGAGCTCGACCGTGGCGCGCGTCTCACCGTCGTCCGGCGGGAGCTGCACGAGGACGGCGAACTCGTCGCCGCCCCAGCGCGCCACCGTGTCGTCGGACAGCACGTTCGCGCGCAGCCGCCGGGCCGCCTGCGCGAGCACCTGGTCGCCGGCCGCGTGGCCCTCCGAGTCGTTCACCGCGGTGAACCCGTCCAGGTCGACGAACACGACCGCGACCCTGCCGCCGGACGGCTGCCGGGACAGCACCTCCCGCGTCCGCTCCTCGAAGTAGGACCGGTTCGGCAGGCCCGTCAGCCCGTCGTGGAACGTCAGGTGCGCGACCTGCCGCTGCAGCGCGGCCCGCTCGCTGAGGTCCCGCGTCGTGACCAGCAGCCGGGCGGGCGTCCCGTCGGAGCCGCTGTACCGCGAGATCGTCGACTCGGTCGGCAGCCAGGTGCCGTCCGCCGCGCGGACCCGGCACGACACCCGCAGCACGTCGTCGGGGCCGGCGAGGCCGGCCTGCTCGTCCAGGAACTCGGTGAACACCGCCTGGACGTGCGGCACGTCCTCGGGGTGGACGAGATCGTTCAGGGGCCGCCCGAGCAGCTCGTCGGACGTGTAGTGGTACATGCGCAGCGCGCCCGCGCTGGCGTACTGGACGGTCGCGTCGAGGTCGCAGATGAGCACCGCGTCGTTGATGCTCTCCGACAGCGCCCGGAAGTGCTCCTCGCCGGTCTCCACGGCCCGCCGCAGCGCGTCGTTCTCGCGCAGCAGCCCGGCGAGGCGCGCGATGAGGACCAGCGCGGCCGAGCCCGCGGCGATCGAGACGCCGGGCTCCAGGCCGTTCTTCCCGGTGAGGGAGTGGCCGGCGATGAACAGCGCCGCCGCGGCGGCGACGGCGGCGGGCGCTATGCCCGGACCGATCATGCGGCCGCACTCCTCGCCCTCGACCTCCACGCCCTCGGGGATGTCGTCGACGGGCAGGTCCGGGTCGGCGGCCGGGCCCGTCCACGGCACCAGCAGCAGGAGCAGCAGCCCGGCGAGGCGCAGGATGTCGGACGGGTCGTCGCCCGGACCGCCGCCGTCCAGCCGGACGAACGTCGTCACTATGTCGGCGCCCGCGATCGCGGTCAGCGCGCCGTACCCCATCCAGGCGAGCCGCCGGTGCCCGCGGGCGGCGCCGAGGACGAACGGCAGCGCGCCGCACACGAACACGATGTCGATCAGCGGGTACAGCAGTTCGAGGGAGAACTCGGTGGGCGACTCCCCCGACCGGTGGTACAGGGAGCCGAACAGCGCGACCCAGCCGAGCACGAACAGCGCGCAGGCGCAGACGTAGGTGTCGGCGGCGTAGCGCAGCCACGTCCCGCCGTCGCGGGGCAGCCTGATGGGCACGACCAGCCCGGTGACGAGCGCGACCAGCGCGACCAGGTAGAACAGGTCGGGCACCGACAGGGAGAGGGCGCTGCGGCCTGCGCCGTCCGACAGGGCGCTGCCGACCGCGCCGGCGAACCACGACGTGGCGGCGATCCCGAACCAGCGCTGCGACGCCCGCCACAGCCCGCCGGGGACGCCCGGCTCCGCCGGGACCCCGTCCGGCCGCCGGGACGCCAGCAGCAGCGATACCGCGGCGGCGCCCGCCGCGGCGGCCTCCGCCCACGCGTTGAAGGCCCGGCCGCCCCAGCCCAGCAGCGAACCGGCCGCGTAGAGCACGCCGACGAGCGCGGCCAGGGCGACGGGCAGCGCGCGCGGCGGTATCCGCCTGGCGTAGTCGCCGCTCATCGCGCCGTGTCCCTTCCTGCCCCCTGGTGGGGCGTACCGGCCCCCGTGGACGGTGACGCCGCATGCCGGGGGGAGAGTGGGTCCGCGACCCTCGCCGCTCGTACAACGGCCGGGAGGTCGAAGATCGTGCCCCGCGCAGGGTCGGCGCGGAGCGGCGGCGAGCGGACCGGCCTGCCGGGGGGAGCTTGCCCGCCGGGCCGCGTGCCTGGGATCAGCGACATTGCTGCACTACGGGATCACCGTGTCGCTCAATGTACGTTCGGTAGGTCACGGAGCGATTGAGGCTGAGCCTCCTCCCGGCGACAAACGACCTTGTCGCGGATCCGTTTGGGAGGTCCGAAAACTGATCGTCACCGAATCGGAGACTTGCCCCGGGATGACGCTCGGTGACGGGGAACGACCTGCCCGCCGGATCCGTACTATCTACGGGAGGCGTTCATGCGACTGCACACGATCGTCCTGGTCTCGGCCGCGGTGCTCCTCGCGGGCTGCTCGTCCTCGTCCGGCGGGGACGGTGACGGCGGCGGCGCGAGCACACCTCCGCCGCTCCCGTCCGGCGCGCCCGCGCGGACGGACGGGAAGCCGCGCACGGTGGCCGCGGATCTGGAGGTGCCGTGGGCGGTGGCGTTCCTGCCCGGCGGCGACGCGCTGGTCACCGAACGCGAATCGGCGCGGCTGGTGCGGGTGGCGCCGTCCGGGAAGAAGACCGCGGTGGGGACGGTGCCGGGCGTGGAGCCGCAAGGCGAGGGCGGGCTACTGGGCGTGGCGGTGTCCCCGTCGTATGCGACCGACCACCTGATCTACCTGTACTACACGGCAGCGTCGGACAACCGTGTCGTCCGCGCCACCTATGACGGGCGCCTCGGCACGCCGGAGCCGATCGTCACCGGCATCCCGAAGGGCCCCAACCACAACGGCGGGCGGCTGAAGTTCGGCCCCGACAAGATGCTGTACATCACCACCGGCGAGACGGGCGACGGCCCTCTCGCGCAGGACCGGGACTCCCTCGCCGGCAAGATCCTTCGCGTCACCCCCGACGGGAAGCCCGCCCCCGGCAACCCGTTCGGCAACCGCGTCTGGACGTACGGGCACCGCAACGTCCAGGGCCTCGCGTGGGACGACGAGGGCCGCCTCTACGCCACGGAGTTCGGGCAGAACCGCTTCGACGAGATCAACCTGATCCAGAAGGGCAAGAACTACGGCTGGCCCGAGGTCGAGGGCGCCGAGGACGGCAAGGGCTTCACGAAGCCGCTGCTGACGTGGACGACCGACGAGGCGTCCCCGTCGGGGCTCGCCTTCGCGGACGGCTCCCTGTGGGCGGGCGCGCTGCGCGGCGAACGCCTCTGGGAGGTGCCGCTGGACGACGGCAAGGCGGGCCGGCCGGTCGCGCACTTCGAGAACGACTACGGCCGCCTGCGCGCCGTGGTGAAGGCCCCGGACGGCTCCCTCTGGGTGACCACGAGCAACCGCGACGGCCGCGGCGACCCCGCACGGGACGACGACCGCGTCCTCAGCGTCCCGGTCGGGTGACCGCCGTCCCGCCCCTGCCGGGCCGCGGGACGGCGGCCGCGCGTCAGGACGCGCCGAGCTTCTCCAGGATCAGTTCGCGGGCCCGGCCGGCGTCGGCCTGCCCGCGGGTCGCCTTCATGACGGCGCCGACCAGGGCGCCGGCGGCGGCGACCTTCCCGGCCCGGACCTTGTCGGCCACGTCAGCGTTGTCGGCGATCACCTGGTCGATCACCGACGACAGCTCGCCCTCGTCGCTGACGACCTTCAGGCCCCGCTTGGCGACGACCTCGTCCGGCGTGCCCTCCCCGGCGAGGACTCCCTCGAACACCTTCCGGGCCAGCTTGTCGTTCAGCTCCCCGGCGGTGATCATCGCCTGCACCCGCGCGACCTGCTCCGGGGTGATCGGCAGGTCGGCCAGTTCGACGCCCTGCTCGGTCGCGCGCCGCGACAGCTCGTTCATCCACCACTTGCGGGCCGCGGCCGGGTCGGCGCCCTGCGCGACCGTCGCCTCGATGAGGTCGACGGCGCCGGCGTTGACGACGTCCCGCAGCTCCAGGTCGGACAGGTTCCACTCGGCCTGGATGCGCCGCCGCCGCGCCGCGGGCAGCTCGGGCAGCGACGCGCGCAGCTCCTCCACCCACTCCCGCGACGGCGCCATCGGCACCAGGTCGGGCTCGGGGAAGTACCGGTAGTCCTGCGCCTCCTCCTTGCTGCGCCCGCTCGTGGTGCGGCCGGTGTCCTCGTGGAAGTGCCGGGTCTCCTGGACGATCCGCCCGCCGCCGGCGAGCACGCCGGCCTGCCGCTCGATCTCCGACCGGACGGCCCGCTCCACCGACCGCAGCGAGTTGACGTTCTTCGTCTCCGTCCGCGTCCCCCACTCCCGCGCGCCGCGCGGCATCAGGGAGACGTTGACGTCGCAGCGCATCGAGCCCTGCTCCATGCGGACGTCCGAGACGCCCAGGGACCGCACCAGCTCGCGCAGCTCGGTCGCGTACGCCCGCGCGACGAGCGGCGCCTTGTCACCGGTCGCGACGATCGGCCTGGTGACGATCTCCACCAGCGGGATGCCGGCCCGGTTGTAGTCGACCAGCGAGTAGTCGGCCCCGTGGATGCGCCCGGTCGAGCCGCCGACGTGCAGCGACTTGCCGGTGTCCTCCTCCATGTGGACGCGCTCGATCTCGATCCGGTACGTCTCGCCGTCGACCTCGACGTCCAGGTACCCGTCCACGCAGAGCGGCTCGTCGTACTGCGAGATCTGGAAGTTCTTCGGCATGTCCGGATAGAAGTAGTTCTTCCGGGCGAACCGGCACCATTCCACGATCTCGCAGTTCAGCGCCAGGCCGATCTTGATGATGCCCTCGATCGCGGCGCGGTTCGTCACCGGCAGCGACCCGGGCAGCCCGAGGCACACCGGGCACACCTGCGTGTTCGGCTCGGCGCCGAACTCCGTCGGGCACCCGCAGAACATCTTGGACGCGGTCCCCAGCTCGATGTGGGTCTCGATCCCCAGCACCGGCTCGTACTTGGCCAGCGCCTCGTCGTAGTCCATCAGCGTCTCGGTGGTCACTTCGCCTCCGCCAGTTCCGGGGCCTTCGCCAGCAGGGGGCCGCCCCAGCGGTCCTCAAGTGCCCGCTCGACGGCGGCGCCGACGCGGTACACGCGGTCGTCGCCGAGCACGGGCGCCATGATCTGCAGGCCGACGGGCAGGCCGTCCGACAGGCCGCAGGGCACGGAGATCGCGGCGTTGCCGGTGAGGTTCGCCGGGATGGTGCACAGGTCGGCCAGGTACATCGCGACCGGGTCGTCGGCGCGCTCGCCGATCGGGAACGCGGTGGTCGGCGTCGTCGGCGACACCAGGACGTCCACCTGCTCGAACGCGGCCTCGAAGTCGCGCTTGATCAGCGTGCGGACCTGCTGCGCCTTGCCGTAGTAGGCGTCGTAGTAGCCGGACGACAGCGCGTAGGTGCCGAGCATGATGCGCCGCTTCACCTCGGGCCCGAAGCCCTCGGCGCGGGTCAGCGCCATGACCTCCTCGGCGCTGCGGGTGCCGTCGTCGCCGACGCGCAGGCCGTACCGCATGGCGTCGAAGCGGGCCAGGTTGGACGAGCACTCCGACGGCGCGATCAGGTAGTACGCCGGCAGCGCGTAGGTGAAGTGCGGGCAGGAGACCTCGACGACCTTCGCGCCCAGCGACTCCAGCAGCTCGACCGCCTCGGTGAAGCGGGCGGAGACGCCCGCCTCGTACCCCTCGCCGGCGAACTCCTTCACGACGCCCACGCGCAGGCCGTCGACGTCGGCGTGCCGCGCGGCCTCCACGACCGGCGGGACGGCCTCGTCCACCGAGGTCGAGTCCATCGGGTCGTGCCCGCTGAACGCCTCGTGCAGCAGCGCCGCGTCGAGGACGCTGCGGGCGAACGGGCCGGGCGTGTCCAGCGACGACGCGAACGCGATCACTCCGTACCGCGACGACCCGCCGTACGTGGGCTTCACCCCGACGATCCCGGTGACCGCGGCGGGCTGCCGGATCGAGCCCCCGGTATCGGTACCCGTGGACAGCGGCGCCTCATACGCCGCCACGGCCGCCGACGACCCCCCGGACGAGCCCCCGGGGATGCGCTCCAGATCCCACGGGTTCTTGGAGATGCCGTACGCGCTGTTCTCGGTGGACGACCCCATGGCGAACTCGTCCATGTTCGTCTTGCCGAGGATCACGAGCCCGGCCTGCCGCAGCCGCGCGGTCACGGTCGCGTCGTAGGGCGGCCGCCACCCTTCAAGGATCTTGGACCCGGCCGTGGTCGGCATGTCGGTGGTGGTGAACACGTCCTTGTGCGCGATGGGCACGCCGGCCAGCGGGCCGAGCTCCTCCCCCGCCGCGCGCCGCTCGTCCACCTTCCGCGCCTGCGCCAGCGTCGTGTCGCGGTCGACGTGCAGGAACGCGTTGACCTGCCCGTCGACGGCCGCGATCCGGTCCAGGTGCGCCTCGGCCACCTCGACGGCCGACACCTCGCCGGCGGCGAGCAGCTCTCCGAGCTCCGCCGCCCCTTTCCTGACCAGCTCCATCACGCCTCCTCATCCAGGATCCGCGGTACCCGGAAGCGCTGCTCCTCGGCGGCCGGCGCCCCGGAGAGGGCCTGCTCGGGCGTGAGGCACGGGCGTACCTCGTCCGGCCGGTAGACGTTGGTCAGCGGGAGCGCGTGCGAGGTGGGCGGGATGTCCTGCGCGGCGACCTCCTGCACCCGCGCGACCGCGGAGATGATCTGGTCGAGCTGGGCGGCGAGATGGTCGAGCTCATCGTCGCCGAGCGCCAGCCGGGACAGCCGGGCGAGGTGCGACACCTCGTCACGGGTGATGGCGGACATGAGAGAAACCGTTCCTGCGATGAATTGGGTTCACCGCCATCCTATGGGCCGCACCCCCCGCCGCCCGACCGGTTTACGCGGCCATGAGATCCCGGCGCGCCGTTTCATCTCCGCACAGGGGGAACGCTCCTCACGTCCACCCCCGGGACGACGAGAGGAGACCGCCGTGACCATCGGCGGCAGCATCGCCCTGATCATCATCGGCGCGGTCCTGGCCTATGCGGTCAACTACGATCTCAGCGGCATCGACATCCGCCTGGTAGGCGTGATCCTGATGATCGGCGGCCTGATCGGCCTGATCATAGGCATAGTCCGCATAGCGTCCGCCCGCCGCGCCACGCGCCGCCCCGCAGCGCGCGTACGCGAGGAGTACTACGAGGACGACTACGAACCCCGCCACCGCGGCTACTGACCCCCCAGACCGGCGAGCCGGCCGACCACAGCCGCACACCGACCCGTGGCACAAGGCCGGCCGGCTCGCACGGGGTCCCCAACGACAACAACACGCCCGCACGCCCTCGACCCGAGCCGCAGCGCACCCGTGGACCGGTCCTCGGACGAGCACAATTCACACCCTCTCGGACCAGACCCGAGCCTGGCCGCAGACCGAAGCGACCGCCACGGGCAGGCACGCGGAGGGCGCTCTAGCGCCCGGAGCGGGCATGCCCGGCGACGCAGGCGACCGCAGCGACGCCCCACAAACCGCAACAGGCACAGCGACCGCAACAGCGGCGCGAGGATCGCCTGCGTCGCTGACGGGGGGATTGGGGGGTCGCCCCCCCAAATCAAGCAGCAGGCTCCGGTGTTATCTGCGCGTGGCGGCGCAGCCAGTCGGTGGCGGTGGCGGCGTCCATGGGGCGGCCGAAGTGCCAGCCTTGGGCCGCGTCGCAGCCCATGTCGCGGAGCGTTTCGGCGGTGGCGGGGTCTTCGACTCCTTCGGCGATGGAGCGGAGGCCGAGGGTGCGGACGAGGTCGATGATGGAGCGGACGATGACGGCGTCGTCGGGGGATTCGGCGAGGCGGCGGACGAAGGAGGCGTCGATCTTGATCTCTTCGACGGGGAGGCGCTTGAGCCGGACGAGGGAGGAGTAGCCGGTGCCGAAGTCGTCGAGGCTGAGGGGGATGCCGAGGTCGGCCAGGGCGCCGACGGTGTCGGAGGCGTAGGCGGGCTCGTTCATGAGGATCCGCTCGGTGATCTCCAGCTGGAGCGCGGCGGCGGGCAGGCCGCGGGCCAGCAGGCCCTCTTCGATGGTCTCGGCGAGGCCGGTGTCGAGGAGGTCGCGGCCGGAGACGTTGACGGCGACCTGGACGGGGAGGTCTTCGCGCCACCAGGCGGCGGTCTGCGCGAGCGCGCCGGTCACGACGTGGTGGGTGATCGAGCGCATCAGGTAGGTCTGCTCGGCGATGGACAGGAACGCCTCGGGTTCGAGGACGCCCTCGTCGGGGTGCCGCCAGCGGAGGAGGGCCTCCATGCCGACGAGGTGGCCGTCGCGCAGGGAGACCTTCGGCTGGTAGAAGAGTTCGAGTTCGGAGCGGTCGATGGCGCGGCGCAGGTCGCCGAGCATGCTGAGCCGGGCCGGGGAGTTGCGGTCCTTGCCGGGCGAGTAGATCTCGACGCCGGTGCGGGCCTCCTTGGCGTTGTACATGGCGACGTCGGCGCGCTGCAGGAGCAGTTCGAAGTCGGGCGCGTGGTCGGGGAACAGCGCGATGCCGACGCTGGCCTCCATGTCGAAGGACATGCCGTCGAGCCGGACGGGTTCGCTGAGGGCGGCGCGCAGCCGGGCGGCGACCTCGCGGGCGGCGGCCTCGTCGCGGACGGACGGCAGCAGCACGGCGAACTCGTCGCCGCCGAGCCGCGCGACGAGGTCGCCGGGGCGGACGCTGTGGGTGAGCCGGTGCGCGACGAGCTGGAGAAGGCGGTCGCCGGTGGGGTGGCCGAGGGTGTCGTTGACCTCCTTGAAGCGGTCGAGGTCGAGGAGGAACAGCCCGGCGCGGTGGTCGGGCGGGTCGGCGGCCTTGCGGCGGCCGAGGCGGCGCCGGTGCTCCGCGCCGCGGGCCATGGCGAGGGCCTCCTCGGTGCGGACGATCAGCAGCTTGCGGTTGGGCAGCCCGGTCAGCCCGTCGTGCAGGGCCTGGTGCTCGCGCCGGACGGACACCGACGCGTTCATGTAGACCGCGATGAACGGCAGGACGATCAGCGGCACGAACAGGGCGGACCGGTCCATCGCGACGACCATCAGCGGGGCGAGGCCGAGCAGCGCCAGATGGACGAGCACCTGGTAGGCGAGGTCGGTGCGGAGCGCCTTGACCAGCGGGATCCGCGCGTGCAGGGCGACGGCGGAGCCGACGAGGGTGTCGTTGCAGGCGAAGTAGACGGCGCCGGCGAGCGCGATCGCGGGCAGGTCGGAGCCGTGCGGCACCCACAGGTCGGACGGGGTGGCGAGGTCGCCGGACAGGGCGAGGACGAGCTGGGCGGCGGCGAGGCTGAGGGTGTACTGGGCGGCGTTGAAGGCGATCCGGTGCGGGGCGCGGCCGCGGAAGATCCCGCAGGTGACGACGGCGATGGCCTGGAGGGCGGCGGCGATGGGCAGCCCGGCGTACAGCAGCGCGGCGAACGAGAACGTGGTGGAGGTGGTGGCGCCGTTGTTCTCGGTGGAGCCGGGCGTGATGATCGGGCGCAGCTCGCCGAACACGATGAAGCAGCCGAGGATCCAGAACACCGGCGTGCTGACGAGGGCGTCCAGGTCGGCGGCGGTCAGCCCGGAGAACGCGGCCCCGCCGGCCGCGACGCCGAGCAGGATGACCACGACGAAGTAGATCCACAACGGGGAACCACGGCGCGGGGCCGTGTTCCGGGTGTTGTTCGGGTCCTTCATCACATCCTCGGGGGGTTCGGGGGGCCGTCCCCCGGCACCGGAGCGTCCCCGACCTCGGGGGACGCCCCCCGGGTGTTACGTCCGGAGATTCAGGTACAGGTCGTGATGAGAGGGAGGGTACGGCCTCCGCTCAACTTCGCGAAACCGATTGCGTACGTTCCGTTATGCCGTTCCGCACCGCCCGCTCACCGTTGGGTGATTGGAGTGTACCCCTGAGTAATGCGCCGCTGGTGGAACCCCCACGATCACGCCATGTCATTCATCGGCGCGCAAAGTCACGTTTTTGGCCGCATCCGGCCCTTCGGCGAGCAGCACGCGAAAGCCCTCCTCCGCCAGGACCGGTACGCCCAGCTTGACGGCTTTGTCGTACTTTGACCCGGGATTGTCGCCCACGACCACGAATCCGGTCTTCTTCGACACCGAGCCGGACACCTTGCCGCCGAGCCGCTGCACCGCCTCGGTCGCCGAGTCGCGGCTGAACTCCTCCAGCGACCCGGTGATCACGACGGTGACGCCCTCCAGCGGACGCGGGCCGGCGGCGCCCTCGTCCTCCATCCGGACGCCCGCGGCCCGCCACTTGTCGACGATCTCCCGGTGCCAGTCGACCGCGAACCACTTCTTGATCGACGCCGCGATCGTCGGCCCGACCCCGTCGACCGCCGCCAGCTCCTCCTCGGTCGCGTTCGCGATCGCGTCCATCGAGCGCATCTCGCGGGCCAGGTCGCGCGCGGCCGACGGCCCCACGTGCCGGATCGACAGCGCCACCAGCACCCGCCACAGCGGCTGCTTCTTGGCCTTCTCCAGCTCCTCGAAGAGGATCTCGACCGTCTTCTTCGGCTCGCCGTCCTTGGTGGCGAAGAACGACACGACCTTCGGCTCGCCGGTCTTCGGGTCGATCTTGGGCGTGCCGGACTTCGGGTCGAGCACCAGGCTCTTGATCGGCAGCAGCTGGTCGACGGTCAGGTGGAACAGGTCGCCCTCGTTCTTCACCGGCGGCTCTTCCGGCTCCAGCGGCTGCGTCAGCGCGGTCGCCCCGACGTATCCGAGCGCCTCGATGTCGAGGGCGTTGCGGCTCGCGACGAAGTAGACCCGCTCGCGCAGCTGCCCGGGGCAGTACTGCGCGTTGGGGCAGCGGATGTCGGCGTCGCCCTCCTTCTCGTAGGCCAGCTCCGTCCCGCACTCGGGGCAGTGCGTCGGCATCTCGAACTCGCGCTCGGAGCCGTCGCGCAGCGCGGTCACCGGCGCGAGGATCTCGGGGATAACGTCGCCGGCCTTGCGCAGCACGACGGTGTCGCCGATCAGCACGCCCTTGCGCTTGACCTCGCCCGCGTTGTGCAGCGTGGCCCGGTCGACGGTCGAACCCGCGACCTTCACCGGCTCCATCACGCCGTACGGGGTGATGCGCCCGGTGCGCCCCACGCCCACCTTGATGTCGAGGAGCTTGGTGTTGACCTCCTCCGGCGGGTACTTCCACGCGATCGCCCAGCGCGGCGCCCGGCTCGTCGACCCGAGCCGCCGCTGAAGCGAGAACTGGTCGACCTTCACCACGACCCCGTCGATCTCGTACGGGGTGTCATGCCGGTTCTCGCCGTACTCGGCGATGTACTCGCGGACGGCGTCGAGCCCGCCGACGACCTTGTACCGGTCGCTGATCGGCAGCCCCCAGCCGCGCATCAGCTCGTACGCCCCGGACTGGCTCTCCGGCTGCTCGCCGCCGCGCCAGGCGCCGAACCCGTGGACGAGCATGCCGAGCGGCCGGTGCGCGGTGACGCGCGGGTCCTTCTGCCGCAGCGACCCCGCCGCCGCGTTGCGCGGGTTGGCGAACGGCTCCTTGCCGGCCTCGACCTGCGCGGCGTTGACCTGCTCGAACCCGTCGACCGGCAGGAAGACCTCGCCGCGGACCTCCAGGACGTCCGGCCAGCCCTCCCCCGCCAGCCGGTCGGGGACGTCGGCGATCGTGCGGACGTTGTTGGTGACGTCCTCGCCGGTGCGCCCGTCGCCGCGGGTGACCCCGCGCGTCAGCCGCCCGTTCTCGTAGGTCAGCGCGATCGCCAGCCCGTCGATCTTCAGCTCGCACAGGTAGCCGGCGACCTCGCCGACCTCCTTGACGACGCGCTCGTCCCACGCGACCAGCTCCTCGTCGCTCATCGCGTTGTCGAGGCTCTGCATCCGCTCCAGGTGCTGGACGGTCCTGAAGTCGGTGACGATCGGCGCGCCGACCTTCTGCGTCGGCGAGTCGGGCGTGACGAGCTCGGGGTACCGCTCCTCCAGCGCGCGGATCTCCCGCATCCGCTGGTCGTACTCCGCGTCGGTGAGCGTCGGCTGGTCGAGGACGTAGTACCGGTAGTTGGCCTCTTCGAGCTCCTCGCTCAGCTCGCGGTGCCGCTGCCGTGCCTCGGTGGGAACGCCGTCGCTCATGGTCATGCCCCTATTGTCGCCAACGGGTCCGACATTACGTCGCGCCTCACGCGGCGGCTTCGTAAAGCATCCGCGCCGTGTCCCGGCAGCGCTTGAGGGCGTCGCGGACGTACCGGGGCGACGCGCCCGCCATGCCGCAGGCCGGGGTGATCACGACCTGTTCCGCCAGCCGCGCGGCCGGGAATCCGAGCCGCCGCCACAGCTCCCGCACCGGCTCGCCCGTCGCCCGCAGGGACGGCAGCGCGGCGTCGGCGGCGGGCACCGCGCCGAGGAACAGGGCCGTCCCGGCGTCGATCGCCTCCCCCACCGCGTCGTCGTCGCGCTCCGGCACCAGCGCCAGGTCGACGGAGACCGCATGGGCTCCGGCGCCGCGCAGCAGCCCGTAGGGGACGTTCCGGGCGCAGCAGTGCACGACCGTGTACGCGCCGACAGCGTCGATCACGCCGCGCAGGGCCTCCTGCGCGACGGGCTCCTCGATCGCGCGCAGCCGGGAGAACCCGCTGGCGGTCGGGACGGTGCCGGCGAGCGCGGCGGGCAGGCCGGGCTCGTCCAGCTGCAGCAGGATCTCCGCCGCGGGCAGCCGGCGCCGGACGTCCGCGACGTGCGCGGCGACGCCCTCGGCGAGCGAGGCGGCCAGGTCGCGGACGGCACCCGGGTCCTTCAGCGCGCGGTCCCCGTGCCGCAGCTCGATCGTGGCCGCCAGCGTCCACGGCCCGCACACCTGGATCTTGAACGGCCCGTCGTGACCGCCCGCGACCTCCTCCAGGGCGTCGAGGTCGCGGGCCAGGTGGTCGCGGGCGCGCATCGTGTCGCGGCCGGGGCGGTCGGCGAACCGCCATCCGGAGGGCTCCACCCGCACCGGCATGTCGATCAGCAGCCCGGCCGTCCGCCCGGTCAGGTCGGCGCCGGGCCCGCGCGCGGGCAGCTCCGGCAGGTGCGGCAGCTCGGGCAGCTCGCCGAGGACGACCCGCAGCGCCTCCGCCGGGTCGTCCCCCGGGTAGGACCCGATGCCGGTCGCCGTCCCGGCCCGCCAGGGATAACTCGTCACACGGGAGAGCCTAGCGGCGCGGTGATCACACCAGTTCCGCGAGCCGGTCCAGGTAGCGGAGCGTGTCGGGCTCCGGCTCGGTCCGCAGGTTGAACAGGACCTCGTCGACGCCCGCGGCCGCCAGCTCCTCGATCGCCTCGCGCCTGCCCGGCGCCCCGAACACCGTCACCGGCACCCGGCGGCCCGCCCGCTCGCGCAGCTCGGCGATCTTCGCGGCGAGCACGCCGGTGTCGCGCCCGTAGATCGGCAGCCAGCCGTCGCCGAACTCCACGACGCGGTCGAACGTCGTCGGCCCGGCCCCGCCGATCATCACGGGAGGGTGCGGGTCCTGGACGGGCTTCGGGTAGGAGAACACCGGGTCGAAGTCGACGAACTCGCCGTGGAACTCGGCCTCGTCCTTCGTCCACAGCTCCTTGACGGCGAGCACGCGCTCGCGGAGCAACCGCATCCGCGTCCTCGGGTCGGTGCCGTGGTTGCGCATCTCCTCCCGGTTCCAGCCCGCGCCGACGCCGAGCACCGCGCGCCCGCCGGAGACCAGGTCGAGGGAGGCGGTCTCCTTCGCCAGGATGATCGGGTCCCGCTGGACGACCAGCGCGATGCCCGTCCCGACGCGGAGCCGCTCGGTCACCGCCGCCGCGGCGGTCAGCGCCACGAACGGGTCGAGCGTCCGGTAGTACATCCGGGGCAGTTCCGCCCCGCCCGGCCACGGCGACTCCCGCTTCACCGGGATGTGGGTGTGCTCGGCCAGGTACAGCGACCGGAGCCCGCGCTCCTCCAGCGCCCGCCCGAGGGCCGCCGGCCCGATCCCGTCATCGGTCACGAACGTCGAAACACCGAACTCCACAACACGCCTCCCAATGCTCGCCTACGCGACCATAAGACACCCCGGCCCGATGTGATCCCCCGGGGGGCACGGTACGGCGGAGCGCTCAGCGCCCGAGGGAGGAGAGCCGGGCCACGGAGATCGTGGCCGACGCGAGGACCCGGTCGCCGTCGTACAGCACGGCGGCCTGGCCGGCCGCGACGCCGCGCGCCGGGGCGGCGAGGCTGATGCGCAGCTCGCCGCCGCGCAGCTCGGCCGTGCAGTCGTGGACCTCGCCGTGCGCGCGCAGCTGGACCTGGCAGTCGAACGGGCCGTCCGGCACGTCGCTCAGCCGCACCGGCCGCTCGCCGGTGATCTCGTGGACGTCCAGCTCCTCGCGCGGCCCGACCGTCACGGTGTTCGTGACCGGGGAGATGTCGAGGACGTACCGGGGCCGCCCGTCCGGCGCGGGGGTGCCGATCCGCAGGCCCTTGCGCTGCCCGATCGTGTAGGCGTAGGCGCCGTCGTGCTCGCCGACGCGGTTGCCGCCGGTGTCGACGATCGGGCCCTTCGCGGTGCCGAGCCGCTCGGCGAGGAAGGCGCGCGTGTCGCCGTCGGCGATGAAGCAGATGTCGTGGCTGTCGGGCTTGTCGGCGACCTGGAGGCCGCGCCGCTCCGCCTCCCGCCGGATGTCGGCCTTGGAGGTGTCGCCGAGCGGGAACATCGCGTGCGCGAGCTGCTCGGGGGTGCACACGGCGAGGACGTACGACTGGTCCTTGGCGGGGTCGACGCCGCGGCGCAGGACGCCGTCCTCGAGGCGGGCGTAGTGGCCGGTGCAGACGGCGTCGAACCCGAGGGCCATGGCGCGGTCCAGCAGCGCGGCGAACTTGATCTTCTCGTTGCAGCGCAGGCACGGGTTCGGGGTGCGGCCGGCCGCGTACTCGCTGACGAAGTCCTCCACGACGTCCTTGTGGAACCGCTCGGCGAGGTCCCACACGTAGAACGGGATGCCGATGGCGTCGGCGGCGCGGCGGGCGTCGCGGGAGTCCTCCAGGGTGCAGCAGCCGCGCGCGCCGGTCCGGTAGGACCGCGGGTTGCTGGACAGGGCCATGTGGACGCCGGTGACGTCGTGCCCGGCCTCGGCGGCGCGGGCGGCGGCCACGGCGGAATCGACGCCGCCCGACATTGCGGCGAGAACGCGAAGAGTCATGGTGCCTTCGAGGGTACGCGGCGTGGCCCGGTCCGCCGCCCGCATTTCCGCGTACGATTGGGGCCGCTATGGGAATCTTCCGCCGTCCGCGCGAGGCGTCCGCCATCGTACCGCCCGCCATCAGCGAGTTCTGGGAGTGGTGGGCGCAGGCCCGCCCGACGATCGAGGCCTCCCTGGCCGCCGGGCCGGAGCCCGCCGCGGCGGAGTCCGCCGTGCCCGGCGAGGGGCTGTCGGCGGAGACGATCGAGGAGCTGTCCCGCCGCGTCCACCGTATCCATCCGGGGCTGCAGTGGGAGATCGGCGGCGCCGACGACCGGAACCCGTCACTGACCGTGACCGGCGGTGGCGACCCGGAGCTGCGCGGCGTGACCGAGCGGTGGGCGCGCGCCGCGCCCGCCGGCGCCGCGGCCGGCGGCTGGACCTTCCACCCGGCGCGCCAGGCCGACCCGGAGATGCTCTCCCAGGACCTCATCCTCGGCGACCACGAGTTCGACCTGGAGTACGTCCGGCTGGGCATGCGCGCCGACACCGACCGCGCCCGCGTGCACATCAGCGCCTACCACCCCGACTTCCTGTTCGTCGCCGAGGAGCAGCGGCTCCAGGTGGCGCTGAACGTCCTGTACTGGGCGCTCGGCGAGGACGACGTGGCCCGCTGGATCGGCGAGGTCGCGACCGCGGAGGAGGCGCCGATCGACTCGCTGCCGCCGTCGATGCTGCCCGCGGTCGTCGAGCAGGTCGCCGAGCCGTTCGCCGAGCCCGCCTGGCTGACCGGGGAGGGCCGCACCCCGCGCGGGCACCCGGCCCGCCTCGGCGCCCGGTTCCCGCTGCACCGGCAGGACTACCCGCTCTGCGACCTGCACGTGGCGATCACCGTCCCGTACGCCAACAGCAACCCCGACCGGCTGCCGGTCGAGCCGTCGGCGGGCGCGCTGCGCGCGTTCGAGAAGAAGCTCGCCAAGCTGGGCGACCGCGCGGTCCTCGCCGTCCGGGAGACCGGCGACGGCCTGCGCGTCTTCCACCTGTACGCCGACCCCGACTCGGGCGTCGTGTCCGAGCTCGACCAGCTCGCGGCCGGGTGGCCGGAGGGCAAGGCCAAGGTCGCCTCCACCGCCGACCCCGGCTGGAAGGCCCTCGCCCCGTACCAGCCCTAGCGGGCCGGCCCTCGCGGGCGGTCCTAGCGGGTCGCGTCGACCTTGCGCCAGCGGGCCTCGCAGAAGGAGTACAGGCCGAAGGTCAGGACGCCCGCGGCGACCGCGGCAAGGCCCCACGGCCCGGCGGGGGTGTCGGCGAACTCGCGCAGGGCGCCGTCCAGGCCGCGGGCCTTCCCGGGGTCGAAGGTGACGGCCGCGTGGGCGAGGAAGGCGCCGACGGCGAGGCCGAGGACGCCGCGGGCGCCGTTGCCGACGATCCCGAGCGGCTGGACGACGCGGCGCGCCGCATCGCTCATCTCGGCGGTCTTGAGCTCCTCCAGGAACTTGCGGCGGACGCTGCTGACGATCACCACGGCGCCCCAGACCACGAACCCGGCGGCGACCGCCAGGACGAGCCAGCGGCCGCCGGGCTCGCCCATCAGCCGCGCCGTGAGGGTCTTGGACTGCTGGTCGCTCGACTTCCCGTGGTGCCCGAAGACGAAGGCCAGCGTCCCCGCGAAGCCGACGGAGTACACGATCCCGCGCGCCGCGGAGGCCAGCCGCTCGGTGGGCTTGTCGCCGTCCGGGACGGGACGCCCGTATACGGCTTCGGCGAACTGCCAGAGGGCGAGGGCGGCGAAACCGGCGGCCATCAGCCAGACGACGACCAGGCCGCCGGGCTTCCCGGCGACGGTCTGCAGCGCGCCCTGCCGGTCGGCCTCCTCGCCGCCTCCGCCGAGGGCCACCTGCAGGGCGATCCATCCGATGAGCAGGTAGAGCAGGCCGCGGGCGACCAGCCCCACCCTCGACATGCGGTGGAACCAGGGGTGTCCCGCCGCCTGCTTGATCCCGTCGCGCACGTCCGTCGTCACGGCCGACGCTGTCCCCGTTCAACGGACGGTCAAACCTGGGCAGATCAGCTGAGACCGGCGCGGCGCGCGCGTTCCACGACCGGGCCGATGGCGTCGGCGAGGGCCTTGACGTCGGCCTCGGTGGAGGTGTGGCCGAGGGTGAAGCGCAGCGAGCCGCGGGCGCGCTCGGGGCTCGCGCCCATCGCGAGCAGGACGTGGCTGGGCTGCGAGACTCCCGCCGAGCACGCGGACCCGGTGGAGCACGCGATGCCGCGCGCGTCCAGCAGCATGAGCAGGGCGTCGCCCTCGCAGCCGGGGAAGGAGAAGTGCGCGTTGCCGGGCAGCCGGTCGGCGGGGTCGCCGTTGAGGACCGCGTCCGGCACCGCGGCGCGGACGGCCTCGATCAGCCGGTCGCGCAGGCCGGCCAGCCGGCGCGCCTCGGCCTCCCGGTGCGCGGCGGCCGCCTGGACGGCGGCGGCGAACCCGGCGATGGCGGGGGTGTCGAGCGTCCCGGACCGGACGTCGCGCTCCTGCCCGCCGCCATGCAGGAGCGGCACCGGGTCGAGGAACACCGGCTCCTTGGGCTTGGCGAGCAGCAGCGCCCCGACGCCGATCGGGCCGCCGAGCTTGTGGCCGGTGACGGTCAGCGCCTGCGCGCCGCTCGCCGCGAAGCCGACGGGCAGGTGCCCGGCGGCCTGGACGGCGTCGGTGTGCAGGGGGACGCCGCGCTCGCGGGCGGCGGCGGCCAGCTCCGCGACGGGCTGGACGGTGCCGACCTCGTTGTTCGCCCACATGACCGTGGCGAGCGCCACGTCGTCCCCGGAGCCGAGCGCCTCGCGCAGGACGTCGGGTTGGACGCGGCCCAACTCGTCCACCGGCAGCCAGTCGACCTTGGCGCCCTCGTGGTCGGCGAGCCACTGCACCGCGTCCATGACGGCGTGGTGCTCGATGGCGCCGGCCAGCACGCGGACGCGGGCCGGATCGGCGGCGCGCCGCGCCCAGTAGAGCCCCTTGACCGCCAGGTTGTCGGACTCGGTGCCGCCGGAGGTGAACACGACCTCGCTCGGCCGGGCGTCGAACGCCTCGGCGATGATCTCCCTGGACTCCTCGACGACGCGGCGGGCGCGCCGCCCCACCGCATGCAGGGAGGACGGGTTCCCCAGCTCGCGTAGCTCCGCCGTCATCGCCTCGATGGCCTCGGGCAGCATCGGGGTCGTCGCCGCATGGTCGAGGTAGGTCACCACGCGGTCAACAGTATCCGCGCCCCCGCTGTTCCCCGCCGCTGCCCGCGCGGTAGCGCGGATGCCGGGGGCCGGGCCGGGAATAGCGCCGCCACCGGGCCGGTTCACCCGGTGTACCGTCCAGCCGGTACAGTGGAGGGGTCATGACGAGGGAAGCGCTGCTGGACGCCGCGGAGGCCGTCCTGTCCGAGCAGGGGACGCAGGCGCTGACGCTCACCGCGGTCGCCGACCGCGCCGGCGTCAGCAAGGGCGGGCTGCTCTACCACTTCCCCACCAAGGAGGCCCTCGTCCGGGCGATGGTGGCCCGGGTCATCGAGGAGTTCGACGACCTGATCGCCACCTACATCGACTCCTACGGCGACGGCGCGCCCGGCGCCTACACCCGCGCCTACGTCGAGGCGACGTTCGAGATCCTCACCGGCGAGGCCCGCGCCTACCGGCGCTGGTCGGCCATCACGGCCGCCGCGGCGGACCCGGAGCAGGCCGAGCCGCTGAACGAGGCGATGCGGCGCTGGCACGGCCGCGACCCCGCCGAGGACCCCGACCCCGGCATCGCGATGGTCGTCCGCCTCGCGGCCGAGGGGCTCTGGGAAGTCGTCAGCCACGCCCCGGGCCTGTACGACGAGCGACAACTCGAAGCGCTGAAACAGCGGCTGCTCGCCCTGCTGGA
Organism: Actinomadura sp.; assembly: GCF_044508335.1. Lineage (NCBI taxonomy): Bacteria > Bacillati > Actinomycetota > Actinomycetes > Streptosporangiales > Thermomonosporaceae > Actinomadura > Actinomadura sp. The sequence goes on along the minus strand of NZ_JBIQHY010000002.1, from coordinate 2,384 downwards.
GCGCTGACCCGGGCCACACGGCCCCCTCCGGGCTCCCCCGAGTCCCGGAGCACTCCCACCACGCGGAGAACCCGCACGAAGCGGCCGTGCAGGAACGCCTGCGCGGCACCACCGGGGTGCGCCCCGCCGAGACCAGAAAGAGGTGAACCATGCTGTTCCGTGCCCGTTCCGGGACGTTCCTGACCTTCGCACTGGCCGGTCTGCTGACCGGGGTGTGGGTGGCGCGCATGCCCGCGCTGGCCGGGAAGTTCGGGACCACCGAGGGCGAGATCGGCATCGTCGTCCTCGTCTGGGGTCTCGGCGCGATCGCGGCCATGCAGGCGCTGCGCGGCGTCATGGCGCGCGCGGGCAGCCGCACGGTGCTGCGGGCGGCGCTGCCGCTGACCGCGCTCTCGTACGCGGCGGTGGCGCTCGCGCCCACCTACGGGCTGCTGCTCGCGGCCGTCGCCCTGTTCGGCATGACGTTCGGGATCACCGACATCGCGATGAACGCGCAGGGCAGCGTCGTCGAGCAGGCGTACCGCCGGTCCGTCATGAGCGGCATGCACGCCGGCTGGTGCGTCGGCGCGATGAGCGGCGGGCTGTTCGGCGTCGCCACGGCCGCCGCCGGGTTCGGGTTCACCGGGACCGTGCTGGCCGCCGCGCTGCTGTCGCTGCCCGCCGGCCTCGCGCTCGGCCGCACCTACCTGCCCGACCCCGCCGCGCCCGCCGCGCCCGGGACGGGCCGCAGGGGGCGCCGCATGCCCGCCGCCGTGTACCTCATCGGCGTCCTCGGCTTCATCGCGTTCATGACCGAGGGTTCGATCGCCGACTGGAGCGGCCTGCTCCTGCACGACGAACTGGGCGCCACCGAGGCCGTGGCCGCCGTCGGCTACCCGGTGTTCGAGCTGGCGATGCTGCTCGGCCGGCTGGTCGGCGACCGCGTCCGGATGCGCGTCGGCACCCGCCGGCTGCTGACCGGCGCGGGCCTCGGCACCGCGGCCGGGATGACCGTCGTCGTGCTGGCGCCGAACCCGGCCGTCGCGATCGCCGGGTTCTTCGTGACCGGGCTGGTCGTCTGCACGGTCGTCCCGACGACGATCTCGCTGGCCGGGACCGCCGCGCCGGACCGTCCGGCCGCGGCCGTCGCCCAGGTCGGCGCGATGGGCTACGGCGGCCTGCTGCTCGGCCCGGTCGTGGTCGGCTTCCTCTCGGACGCCACCTCCCTGCGCGTCGGCGTCGGCACCGTCGTCGTCCTCGCCCTCCTCATCGCCGCGGGCGCCCGGTTCGTCCGGTTCCGCCCGGCCCCCGCCGTCGCGGTCCCCGCACCGGCCGAGGCCGGCGACCCGAACGACACCCGGCCCGAGCCCATCGCCGCCTGACCGCCTCGTGGGCGGGGCCGGCGATCCGGTATAACCCCCATGGGTCACGGCGGCTGATGGGGGCGGTTCATGGGCGGTTGGCGCGTTCCGGGGTACAGCGAGCTGCGCGTGCTCGGCGAGGGGGCGCAGGGGCGGGTCGTGCTGGCGCGGCATGACGCGACCGGGCGGCCCGCGGCGATCAAGTACCTCGGGGAGCGGCTCGCGGGGGACGCCGAGTTCCGGGAGCGGTTCCGGGCCGAGGCGGCACTGCTGAGCCGGCTCCGCAACCCCTTCGTCGCCGAGCTGTTCGGGCTGGTCGAGAGGCCGGAGGGCGCGGCCATCGTGATGGAGGCCGTGGACGGCGCGCCGCTGAAGGCGGTCCTCGCCGAGCGGGGGCCGCTGGAGCCGGAGGCGGCCCTGGCGGTCCTCAAGGGGTCGCTGCTGGGGCTCGCCGCCGCGCACGACCTCGGGATCGTCCACCGCGACTACAAGCCCGCGAACGTCATCGTGCGCGGCGACGGGCTGAGCAAGCTGATCGACTTCGGGATCGCCGTGGACGCGGGCGCGTCGGGGCGCTCCGGAACGCCCGTCTACATGGCGCCCGAGCAGTGGCGGGACGAGCCCGCCTCCCCCGCCACCGACGTGTACGCGGCGACGTGCGTGTTCTTCGAGTGCGTGACGGGACGCCGCCCCTACGCCGCCGCGGACGGGGCCGGGCTCATGGGCCTGCACCTCACGGCGCCCGTCCCGGCCGGGGACGTCCCCGAGCCGCTGCGCCCGCTGATCGAGCGCGGCATGGCCAAGAACCCGTGGGACCGCCCGATGGGGGCCGCGGCGTTCGTCGCCGAGCTGGAGTCGGTCGCGGCGGGGGCGTACGGGGCCGACTGGGAGGGGCGCGGCGTCCGCACGCTCGCGGGCGCGGCCGCCGCGCTGTCGATGCTGTTCCCGCTCACCGCGCTCGCCCTCGGCCCGGGCGGCGCCGCCGGAGCCGGGGCGGCGGGCGCGGGCGCCGCGGGCGCCGGGACGGCGGGCGCGGCCGGGGCC